>CAMAGA010000157.1 GCA_945833955.1 uncultured Clostridia bacterium | reverse complement strand
AATGATTGAAGCGGCAAATGCGTCAGTGAAAACCGCTCCCGGGCACGTCATCTTCATCACCGATACCAAGCGGTATGCACAGGAATTGCAAAGAGCCATCCGCTTTATTGATTGTAAAGATTACTTTATTACAGGCGAACAGGCTTTGTATGCTTTCGTCGAGGGGGTTGTGGCAGGCAATTACGATAACACTTGCCTTTATATCGACGGTATTGCGCGTATCGCAGGCAAACCGCTTGCGGAAATGGGTACGTTCTTCGGCATTTTAGAAAAGGTAGCGCAGGATATGGCGTTGACGATCACCCTTTCCTGCAGTTGCGAAAAGGAAGATTTGCCCGACTTTATCGCAAAATATCTTTAAGCTTTTATCATAGCTTTCTCTTCGCCCCGTGTCATTTTTCCGACATGGGGCTTTATTGCAAAATTAAGGAGTATTTATGTATTTTGTCAGCACCAGAGGGAAGGAGCGAGTTATCGGCAGTGAGGCAGTCGTAAAGGGACTTGCCGCCGACGGCGGTCTGTTCGTTCCGGAAACGTTCCCTACCGTTACCGCAGGCGATATCAACGCTATGCGTTCCATGAGCTATGCGGAACGAGCCGCCGAAATTTTGCACCGCTTTTTTGATGAATACGATAAAGCGGAACTTTTAGCCGCCTGCAAAGCCGCTTACGGGCAGTTTGAACGGGGCGACGCCGCGCCGCTCGTAAAAATCAAGGACGGGCTGTACGTGCTGGAACTGTTCCACGGCCCGACCTGCGCCTTTAAGGATATGGCGCTCACCGTTCTGCCCTACCTGCTCCGCAAGGGTTGCGACCTCTGCGGCATAAAGGAAAAAGTCCTCGTTTTGGTTGCCACCAGCGGGGACACGGGCAAAGCCGCACTGGAAGGATTCAAGAACGCCGAGGGCATAGACGTAATGGTCCTCTACCCCGAGGACGGCGTTTCCAAAATGCAGAAGTTGCAGATGTGCACGCAGGAAGGCTCCAACGTGAACGTGCTGGCGGTATCCGGCAACTTTGACGACTGCCAACGCACGGTAAAAACCATCTTCTCTTCCAAGGAGTACGCAGAGCAACTTGCCAAGGAGGGCTACCGCCTTTCTTCCGCCAACTCCATCAACTTCGGCAGGTTGGCGCCGCAGATCGTATATTATTTTTCCACTTATATCGACCTCCTCACGGGCAAGCAGATCGAATACGGCGATCCCGTCAATTTTACCGTGCCTACGGGGAACTTCGGGGATATTCTGGCGGCGTACTACGCAAAACGCATGGGATTGCCCCTCGGCAAACTCATTTGCGCTTCCAACCGCAACCATATTTTAACCGACTTCTTCCAGTCGGGCGTGTACGATACGCATCGGGAATTTATCAAAACCATGTCCCCCTCCATGGACATCCTCGTTTCTTCCAATTTAGAGCGACTCCTCTATGAAATTACCGACCGCAACGCCGAGCGCACGGCGGAACTGATGCGCTCCTTATCGCAGAGCGGCAAATACGAAGTCACCCCCGGGGAACTTGCCCGCCTGCAAGGCGAAATCTGGGCAGGCTTTGCCGGCGAGGATGAAACCATAGAGGCTATGTACGATTTCTTCTCCGAAAACGGCTATACCGCGGATACGCACACGGGCGTTGCGCTGTACGTGCAGGGGCTGTACAAGGACGCCTTCCCGCGCGATAAAAACGAGTCCGTCATCGTGAGTACGGCAAACCCGTATAAATTCCCGCAGGACGTATATTACGCCGTTACGGGCAACGACATCAAGGACAGCTTCAAGTGCATCAAGCGGTTGAATCAGGAAACGGCCATGCCCGTTCCCAAGGCGATTTCCCGCCTGCGGGATAAGCCGCTCCGCTTTAAAAAATCCGCCCCCGCATCCAAGGTCTTTGACGAAGTGCTGGCATTTGTAAAGAGGTAATATATGTACGAACGGATAGAGAACTGGCTGAATACGGTGTTAGCTAAGCCGTTTCCCAAAAAAGTGGTTGCCGTCGGGTTCAATTTGTACGAAGACGACGAAAACGAATGGTCGATGGAAGTCGTCGGGGCGTCCCGATTCGACCCGCAGGACGACGACTGGCTGTGCGAGGAAGTAACCGACTTCGACACGCGCGAAGATCCGCTTGCGTGGACGAAAGCCGCCGAATGGGACGAAGTGCATCGGGAAGTAGCCGCCCATTTAAAGAAGTACCTGCAAAACGGCTTATACGCCGATAAACTCAGAAAACTGAAAGGGGTTGCCGTCGGATTCGTGGACGGAGACCTGGAAATTTTATAATATGCAAAAAGAGACGGGCAGAGGTATCCCCCCCTTGCCCGTCTCTTTTCGAGTCTCTTTCTTGCAAATGCGCATAAAATAAGCCGCTTTTTACTCCGCCCGCAAGAGCGCACAAAATACGCCGCCTATCCCCGTACCCTTTATCCCGCCCGCAAGAGCGCACAAAAAACGCCGCCTATCCCCGTACCCTTTATTCCGCCCGCAAGGGCGCACAAAATACGCCGCACCTCCGACGACAAGCCGAAAGGGCGGCGTTTTTATCTGCATTTTATAATATTGCACGGTTTATCCGAAGCAACGCTTTGCGATTATCGGATAGAGCCTACGGTACGGGGGAACAGGATGACGTCCCGGATGTTGGTCATGCCCGTCACGTACATGACGAACCGCTCGAAGCCGAGCCCGAAACCGCTGTGCGGCACGGTGCCGAATTTGCGCAGGTCAAGGTAATCGCTGTAATCGTCCAGATTCATGCCTCTTGCCTGCATTGCCGCCGTAAGCTTACCATAGTCCACTTCACGCTCGCTGCCGCCGATGATTTCGCCTACGCCCGGCACGAGCAAGTCGGTTGCGGCTACGGTTTTGCCGTCGTCGTTCTGCTTCATATAGAAGGACTTGATTTCCTTGGGATAGTTGGTTACGAAGACGGGTTTCTTTAAGAGCTTTTCCGTCAGATAACGCTCGTGTTCCGTCTGCAAGTCGCAACCCCATTCCACGGGGTATTTAAACGACGCGCCCGATTCCTGCAACAGGCGGATGGCTTCCGTATACGTCAGAACGGCGAATTCGCTGTCCAGAACGTGCTGCAATTTGCTCTTCAAGCCCTTTTCCACAAAACTGTTGAAGAAGTCGATTTCCGCAGGGCATTCCTCCATGACCGTGCGGATGAGGTACTGAATGAGATCTTTTGCCGTTTCGATGATGTCTTCCAGTTCCGCAAAGGCGACTTCCGGCTCCACGTGCCAGAATTCCGCAAGGTGCCTCGGCGTGTTGGAGTTTTCCGCACGGAAACTCGGCCCGAAGGTATAAATTTTGCCCATGGCGGTCGCCGCCATCTCCCCTTCCAGCTGACCGGAAACGCTTAAGCCCGCTCTTCTCTTAAAGAAGTCGTGCGCATAATACTCTTCCTTCGTCTGATACTTCGGATTGAACCCGACGGTGGTTACCTGAAACATTTCGCCTGCACCTTCGCAGTCGCTGCCCGTGATGAGCGGCGTATGGATATAGACGAAATGTCTGGACTGGAAGAAATCGTGTACCGCCTTAGCCGCCACGGAACGCACGCGGAACACGGCGTTGAACGTATTGGTGCGCAAGCGCAGGTGCGGCATGGTGCGCATATATTCCATCGTCTGCCCCTTCTTCTGCAGGGGATAATCCGCCGGACTTGCACCCAGCAGAATTACGCTTTTTGCATTGAGTTCGAGTCCGGTTACGTTTTTGGGATTGCCGGATTTTACCAGTTCCCCTTCGATTTTAACCGAACAGCCGTTACGCATACATTCGGAGTCTACGGAAAC
>CAMAGA010000156.1 GCA_945833955.1 uncultured Clostridia bacterium | reverse complement strand
GCCTATGTTACCTATGCGGCGGAAAATGCAAGCTATCGGCATACCTTAACGGGTAATTATCCCGTTTCGGAAAACGAAGTCGCCATTTCCTCCTATATAGCGGAGGGATTGGTGCAATATAACCTGCTGGATAGCAACAGCAACGTGGTTGAGCTTTCGCAAGTTTCCGACGTCATCGGTAAAACCATCTGCATGACGGACGGCAAGGAATACGTCGTAACGGGTATTTTCGACTGCTCGATTCCCGCCCGGTACGAGAGCATTCGGGACGAAAGCGTGCCCCTCAATCAAAGAAGGATCCTTTCCCGGGAGCTGGAAAGCGAAATTAAGAATACGTTCCCCGGGATCATGATGCTCTCCGAATCCGCATTCCGTTCCGTAAGGGAAAGCAACGCGCTGACGCCTACGCCCGTCTATCAGTACGAAACCGTGTTCGATACGGCAAGGACGATTCGCTTTACGTTGCCGCAAAAGGAAAATCTGAGCATACAGACTAACTTAGGTTACTATCAGGCGATTCCTGCCGATCCGGATTTCCCCGTTACCTATTTTAATCCCGTGCAGACGGAACTTCGGGAAGGGCAGGTTATTTTGGACATCAGTCTTGTGCAACAGGCGGCAAACAGTCTGTACTATGAAATTCTGCACGACGAAGGCTTCGACGGGCCTCGGCAGGACTTTCTGGACAGTATGGACAGAATCTTTATCGACGGAAACTACTATTACTTCAGCGACGTGGTATTGGCGTTGCAGACGGGCGGTTTCTCCCAATACGATTTTGCAACGGACTCCCTGGTTTACGTGCCGATCGAAGAATCGTTACTGCAAAAGATGCGGGATGCGGTTGCAGACCTCTTCTATCGCTATCGGAACGATATAGACTTTACGGTAACGGTGCAGGCAGGCACGGAAAGTCGGGAGTATACCATTGCGGGATTCATCGCCAAAGGAGAGCCCGTGGGCAACGCTTCGCAGGATTCGCTCCCTCTCATTTCCTACTTTTCCGCACAGGATGCGGCGCACTACGATGCTATCCCCGATTTGCAGGAAAGACCTGCCAATCAGACCGTAACCGAAACCGCTTATCGGACTCCGCAAAATGCGTGGTATCATGCGGTGATTATGCCGTTCGACTGCTCCGCCAAGCAAAGTGAAGAGATCATTGCCATGGAATCGCTCACGAAAGACGATACGTTCCTGCTTGCCAGAAACGAAATCCGTCTGACCATTGATTCCATAGACGACATCACCAAGGAGCTTTCTCCCATATTCCTGTGGGTCGGCATCATTTTTGCCGTATTCTCCGCATTGCTCCTTTCCAACTTCATTTCCGTATCCATTTCCTATAAAAAGAAGGATATCGGCATTCTCCGTGCAATCGGCGCAAGGGGAACGGACGTATTCCGCATTTTCTTCTGCGAATCGGGCGTTCTCTCGCTCATCTGCATCGCGCTCTCTTCCATTGCAAGTATCATTGCCTGTATCGCAATCAACAATTCTTTGCCTGCGGCTTTTGCCGGGGTCAACATTTTCGTATTCGGACCGCTGAACGTTCTCCTGATCTTTGCGGTTGCGCTCGTCACGTCGGTCGTGGCGACCTTCCTGCCCGTTTACATGGCGGCAAAAAAGAAGCCGGTCGATTCTATCCGCGCCTTATAATTTTGCGTTTTCTTTTTCAGGACCGCTTTGCGGCATTGCCCGCAAGGCGGTCTTTCTGTGTTTTTACGGCGATCGGCACGTTTCTATAGCAGTATATAATATATAGATATAGTATATCTGTGTATAAAAGCGGGTGTGGTTCGGTTTTTCGTTCCGTTCTGAGGCGACGTGCGTTGCTTTTACGCTTTTATAAAAAAAATTCGCATAAAGCAAGAATAAATCTTTCCCGACAGTTGACATTCTATAACAATAGTGATAAAATGTATCTTACAGGATTATGGCTTGTATGCCGCAATCTTAAGATATTCAAATTCAGCAGGAGGCTAAATATGGTTCATACTTTCAGCACCCTGTTACTTTCCGTATCACCGGATGCCGTTGGCTGGATCGTCGGTCTGGGCATTGCCGTTTTAACTTTAATTGCAGGTTTCTTTATCGGCCGTTACCTTGGAATCAAAAAAGGTCGTGCCGTGCAGAAGAAAGAAACCGATGAAAGATTAGGTAACGAAGAACAACGCATTGCAAAAATGCAGGAAGATGCGAAGGCTGCTGCAGAAGCAACCGCCGCCGCTTTGAAAAAAGAAGCGTTGCTTGAAGCGAAAGAACAGGATCTCAAATTAAGAAAAGAATTCGAACAAGAAAGCAGAGAAAAGAAAGCTGAAATTCAGCGCATGGAACAGCGAATCACGCAAAAAGAGGACGCCCTGGAAAAGAAGGAAGACTCTCTCAACCGCAAGTTGGAAGGCGTGGAACAACAAAAGAACAACCTTGCCCGGCAGGAAGAGGAACTGCATAAAAAAGAAGAAGAGGTTGCACAGCAACACGGCATGATTATGCAGGAACTGGAAAAGGTTGCGCAGCTCACCAAGGAAGAGGCAAAATCCATCTTGATGGATAACATTCTGGAAGAAGCCCGCCGCGACGTTGCCGTACAGGTCCGCAACATGGAAGCCAAAGTCAAGGACGAAGCGCAGATGAACGCGAAAAAGGTGATCAGCCTTGCCATTCAGCGTTGTGCAAGCGATCACGCTTCGGAAATCACCGTATCTTCCGTTGCTTTGCCCAGCGACGACATGAAGGCACGCATTATCGGCAGAGAAGGCAGAAATATCCGCGCTCTGGAAAATGCGACCGGCGTCGAACTCATCATCGACGATACGCCCGACCTCGTCGTTCTTTCCGCATTCGATCCCGTCAGAAGGGAAATCGCGCGTATCGCCTTGGAAAAACTCATTGCGGACGGCGGACGTATTCAGCCGGCTACCATTGAAAAGACCGTGGATAAAGTTACGCAGGAAATGGATCAGACCATTCGGGAAGCAGGCGAAAATGCCATGTTCGAGGTCGGTATCTTCGGCTTGCATCCGGAAATCATTCGCCTTCTGGGCCGCTTGAAGTACAGAACGAGCTACGGGCAGAACGTGTACAAGCACTCCATCGAAGTCGCGCGTTTGGCGGGGCTCATGGCTGCGGAACTCGGGCTGGACGTCAATTTGGCAAAGCGCGGCGGTCTGCTGCACGATATCGGTAAGGCGGTCGATCAGGAGCAGGAAGGCACACATATGCAGATCGGTGCGGATCTTGCCCGTAAGTTTAAGGAAAACAAAAACGTAATCAACATCATTCAGTCCCACCACGGGGACGTAGAACCGGACACGATCGAAGCGATTTTGGTACAGGCAGCCGACGCGATCTCCGGCGCAAGACCCGGGGCAAGACGGGAAACCGGTTCCAACTACGTCAAGCGATTGGAAAATCTGGAAGCGATTGCGTCGAGCTTCAACGGCGTTACCAAGTGTTATGCCATTCAGGCAGGCAGAGAGGTCCGCGTTATCGTCGATCCGGAAAACGTGGACGACGAGCAGACGAGATTTTTGGCAAGAGATATCGCCAAGAAAATCGAAGAGGAACTGGAATATCCCGGGCAGATCATGGTCAACGTGATTCGGGAACTCCGTGTTACCGGTACGGCAAAATAGTTATCGCAAAATCCGCAGAAATTTCTGCGGATTTTTTTATTTTTTTTGCAAAAAAAGCTTGACAAGGCAATTTTGATATGATATCATATATAAGCTTTCAAAAGAAAGCCCCCGTTGTTGCGGGCAAGACGAAGATTGACAACTGCATAGCTGAAGAAGTATAAAGAAGCAAAGTACAAAAAA
>CAMAGA010000155.1 GCA_945833955.1 uncultured Clostridia bacterium | reverse complement strand
ATATAACTTCTATTATTCTATAACGCCGTCCTGCACTCTCACCCCTGACTTATCACTTCTCCTTGCGCCCTGCCCGTCATATCTTATTTTTAAAGAAGAAAAAGTAGACGACGGCGACGAAGATGAGCGTGATGACGCCGATCGTCAGCATCGTGCGCAGGGACGTAGTGCTACGGTAATCGGAAATTTCCGCTTCCGTCGCCACGCCGAAGTACGTTACGCCGTGAATATTGGCGGCAACCTCGTACTCTCCTTCCCCGTTCTTCCAGACGGTAACCTGAATGCGCTCCGATACCGTGCAAGGAGTGCCGTCCGCCGCAGTCAGCACGACGGGGGAAGCGGGCGTATAGTAGGCGCGAAAACCGCTCTGCACGTCCTTTTCCGCCCCCGAAACTTTGGTCAGCGCCCCGAAGGAGACGTAGCCGAGCGTGCCTTCTGCCGTTTCGGCAAGGCCGAACTTTTGCCCGTCCGCATACTCCACGATGCCGACAATGCGCAAAAGCGCACCCTTCTGCACCTTGCCCACCTCGGAAGCCAGCGTGAAATCGGGCAGCATGAAGAGATCCGTATCGTAAGCGACGTAATAGGACTCCGACGCACTCTGCGCAAGATACGACTCGTTGGCGCAGAAATTTTTGTGCACGAGCATTGCCCGATCGCCCTTCCTTGCGGAGAGCAGGTAAAAATCTTCGTTTTCCGCCAGAACGAGTGCAGAGAAAGTCTGCTCGGCGTAGGTTGCGCTTTTTGCAATGAAATCTTTCTGATACAGCGCAAAATCCACGTAGTAACAGGGCGCATTTTTGCGCACTTCGACCTGTTTGGGCGCAGTCTGCGTTTGCGATACGCCCGAACCGAAGGATTCCTTTGCCTGCGTGGCGACGGAGACGGGCAGCTTTACGACGTAGTTGCCGTACAGCACGTAGACAACCTGTCGGGTATCGGAAAGCACGACCTTGCAGATTTCCGCTTCGGAACCGAAGGGGGAGACGTCCGGCAAGTGTTGCGTGCCGTCCTCCTCTACGATGCCGCTTTCCGTAACCGCAAAGACCCGCCCGGAAAAATCCACCAACGCCGCCCGAATCGGAACGGCGAAGTCGTAAAATTCCGAGAGCGTTCCGTTTTCGTAAAGATAGACTTTTCCGTTCTGCGCCACGAGGTACACGTTTGCGTGCACGTCGGACGCCAGCGCAACCGCGCTTTGGGTAAGGAGCGGCAAAGACAGCGTTCCGCCTGCGGAAAGATAGGAAAGATTCTTCCCGTCCGTCAGCACGTAAAACCCGGTAGCGCAGGGCACGATATCGTTGACGATGCCGCTCGTTTCCACGGGATTGCACAGGACTTTTCCGTTATAGTCCATGAGGGACAGCATTCGCCCGTCCGAAACGAGGATGCAATCGGGCGTGGCCGCAACGAGCGCAGGGGAAATATTCGTAACGACTTTTCGGCTTTCGCCGCTTTCGGGGTCAAAGACGCACACGGCGCTGTTGCCCGTATCCGCAATCACGAGCAAATTGCCCACGCAGGCAAAATCCTTTGCGCCGGAAAGCCGATTCTGCGCCGAGGCAGCCGAGGCGATTACGAAGGAGTCGTAGGCGGAAACGGTCGGATCGAAGCGATACACCCGATCGTCGGAAGCGACGTGGATTTTCCCTTGGAACGCGGCAACGAGCTGTGCCCTGCGGGTGGTATACCGCCCGGCGCTATCCCCGTTGAAGTCCTGATAGGACAGCGCCTCCGTGCCGTCCGTATACCAGATGAACCCGTCGGAAACGGTGAAGTCGGTGATGACCGCACCGGTAATGTTCTTCATGAAATAGGTGGAAGAGAGGCGATCGTACTTATACACTTTACCGTCCACGGAATAGTAGAGGGCGTCCGCATAGCAGACCACGGGGTCCGAATTGGTATACACGATCTCTAACCGCTCCGCAATTTTGGGTGCGGAAAGGGCGGCGTAGTATACGGAAGCGGAAGTCGATTCCCGCACGGCGTAGTAGATGACGTTGCCGTCTATGGCAAACGAAGTGCAACTTACGCCCTGCGCTGCGGAAGTTCCGTCCGTCAGATCCATTTTGTACAGCGCCGAATCCTCGGTGCGGTACCAGAGGAACCCGTTGCCGTCAAAGGCGATTCTGCGAACCGCCCCCTCGGCGGTATAGGTGCGGTAGACCTGCGCATTTTTATCGAACACGAGGACGGTTGCGCCGTCCGCATAGGCGTTGCGCAGTTCGTCCGTATAAATGGCGGTGATCTGCGTGATTTCGAGGTATTCTTCCGTAGAAGCGGGCAGAATCATTTCCGGAACAACGGATTCTTCCGCCCGTGCGGAAAGATTGCTCGTTTTCCGCAAAGCCGAGCCCTGCAGAGAGAGGGTTGTAAAGCACAGCGCCAAAAGTACGCCCCATAAAACGATGGGTATAAACGCCTTCCGTCCGATCATATCTGCCTCCTTTTTTTATTTTATAATGCGTAATTTTTGCGTTACGACTCCTTATCCTCGGAGCGGGGAGTCGGGAATTGCGGATTTCCTCCTCTCTGTTAAAAATCATGCAGGATGACTCATTATTCCTTGCGCATTACAAACTCCACGATTTCTCTCATTATAACACGTTCGGAAAAAAAAGTCAATGCCCGAATGGCGGCGTTTTTGCCTGCATAGGCTATTATGGCGGAATTGCAACGTTTGGGGGAACAGACGGGAGAGTCGGGATAGCCGAGGAGCAGACGGGATAGCCGGGGAGCGGACGGGAGCGTCGGGATAGCCGAGGGACTACCGAAATCCGTTCGGCGGAACGGTCGGATATATTCGTTGGATTCCGATTTTTCCCGATTGTTTTTATGCGACTCCCGAAAAACGGTTGACATCCGAAAAAATTATATTATACTATAATTATGAAACCTGTTTTTTCCATTCTCGGAGACTCCATCTCCACCTATTTCGGATACAATCCGCCCTGCAACCTCGTCTTTTACACGCCCGAAACGGCGCACACGTTCGGGCTCCGCTCCGTAGAAGATACGTGGTGGATGCAAGTCATCCGTGCGTTCGGCGGCGAGCTTTGCGTGAACGACTCCTACTCGGGCAGTACCGTGGCAGGGCAATACTTCCCCGCAGGCAACCACGAAGCCAGAACGGCAAACCTTTCCACTCCGCAGAGCGAGCCGAACTACGTTCTCCTCTATATGGGCGTCAACGATTTCGGCTTGCGCGTTCCGTATAGCGGCGAGGACGTAAACTCGTTTGCTACGGCGTATCGCACGGCGGTGCGGCGCATACACGAATCTTTCCCCCACGCAAAAATCGTATGCATCACGCCCATGCGCGCCCTGCCGCCAAATTGCGCACCCGCAGCGGATGCGGCGCTTGCCCTGCCCGAAACGGAAACGGCTGTCAGCTTCGGCAAGAAGCCGCCCATGACGAGAAGCGGGTACTTTCAGGCGATTCGGGAAGCCGCAGAGGCAGACTACTGCATACTGATAGACCTTGCCGCTTTGCCGAAGGCGTATCATTCGCTCGACGGCTTGCACCCCACACGGATCGGACACGAGCAAATTGCCCGCGCCGTTCTGGAACGGTTCTTGCCGCCCGATGCGCCTTGATTTTTGCAATCGGACAACCCTACGCCGTAAAGTACCACGCACTTTATAACGATAAGCACTTTATAACGATAAGCACTTTATAACGGCAAGCACTTTATAACGATACGCCGCCGAGGTTCGCCCAAGAACCTCGGCGGCGCTGTTTATTGCGCATTCCCGATTCCGCACCGAACGCTTCTTTTCGTTCGGTGCGGTTTTTGTTCGGTGCGGTTTTGTTCGGTGCGGAGCGAAG
>CAMAGA010000154.1 GCA_945833955.1 uncultured Clostridia bacterium | reverse complement strand
CCTTATATTTATTATTATATACGGCTTATATATTGTATTCGGCGCAACGCCTTTTCTCCATAGAACAAACCCAAAAAAAGAGTGACTCGCATTTTCAGCGAATCACTCTTTTCATTTTCAGTTACCGCATTCTACGGAAATTTCGTTAAACGTACCGAGCAGGTCTTTCACGGTAACGCCTTTCTTTTCTTCGTCCGCTTTATCGATGACGATATCCCCTTTATGGAACATCATAATCCGACTGCCGTATTCCACCGCAAACCGCAGATTATGCGTTACCATCAGCGTGGTGATGCCCTTTTCCCGCACGATTTTATCCGTCAGGATCATAATTTCTTCACTCGTCTTCGGATCGAGTGCGGCGGTATGCTCGTCTAAGAGCAACAAATCAATGGGCGTCATGGTGCAGGCTATCATCGTCAGAACCTGTCTTTGCCCGCCGCTCAAGGAAGCCACGGGCGTATCCATTTTGTCTTCCAACCCTAAATTCATGGGGCGGAGCAAATCCCGATAATACTCGATCCGCTTACGGTTCAACCCCCAAGAAAGGGAGAAGGGCTTCCCCTTGTTTTCGGCAATCGCCATGTTTTCCGCAATGGTCATGGTATTTGCCGTACCCTTTGCAGGGTCCTGAAAGACTCTGCCTATCCGTCTTGCCCGAACGAATTCCTTTTGCTTGGTGATATCCTTGCCTTCCAACAGAATTTCGCCGCTGTCCGGGCGGATCGTACCGCTGACCATGTTCAAAAGCGTGGTCTTGCCCGAACCGTTACTGCCGATGATGGATACGAATTCCCCGCGGCGGACGGAAAGATTCAGGTCCGTAAATACGGTCGCCGTGTCCGTGCCGATCGTAAACTGTTTTGCAAGATGACGAATTTCCAACATAGGAACTTCCGCTTGCTCTATATTTGTTTCCAGATTCTTGATTTCAGCCATCATTGCCCCTCCGGATCCTCAGTACGGTTTTTTCCGCTTTTCCGCATTCCGCCCCCGGGCGTTGCCAGCGCACGCAGACCTTTGGAATGAAACTGCTTATACTTTTCACTCACGATCAATACGATTACGAAGAATACGGCGTTGAACAGCTTCAGATAAATGCCGTTGGAATCTAAGATCGTGAAATAATAGAGTGCCAGAGAATAGATGATTGCCCCGATGATGCAGGCGGTAGTACCTTTCATAAATCGGATATTTCCGAACAACGTAACGCCCAGAATGACCGCAACGAGCGCAATGACGACTTTGCCCGCACCGCAGGTGTTATCGTAAGTCTGCATCATCTGCGCATACAGGCACCCGGAAATGCCGACGAGCCCGTCCGCCAAAGAAAGACCGAGTATTTTATAGTTGCCCGGATCCTTGCCGAGGGAAACGACCATCTGCTCGTTGTTGCCCGTGGCACGGAGCATAAAGCCCATCTTCGTCTTTAAAAACAGGTCGATCATGATTTTTACGACGAGGACGATGACGGCAAGCACGGCGATGTTGTATAACTTACGCTGCGTATTCGTCATGCCTTGGGTGATCGGTCCGTTAAAGAGCCCCTGCACGCCGTTCGCCCCATAGGGGAAGAGCACCTGCGTATAGCCCGTACCCGTCAATACCATCGTCAGCGCAAGCGTGATGGAGGCAAAACCCGTCATGACGATGATACCGCAAAGCAATTTGGAAATGTGGCATTTGACGTGCAAAAGTCCCGTAACGGCGCCTGCCGCCATGCCGGCGATACAGGATAGGATGATGGCGAATATCGGATGCAATCCCCACGAATACATGGCAATGGTGCCTATGATACCGCCGAACGGAAAGATGCCGTCTACAGACAGATCGGGGAAATCCAGAATCGAATAGGAAATATAGAGTCCGATTGCTAAAATGGCATAGCACAGTCCGAACTGTAAACCATCCAGCGTGGTATTGAAAAAGAACATGTAAACACCTTTGTACGTTTATTTGCGATTATTTATTGTAATCTTTTGTGGAAATCAGGTTCAGAAGCGCAGTCGGCACGTTGACGCCGAGCTTGGTTGCAACGTCGGGATTATAATAAAGCGTGGGATCGGAAATGATCTTATTGCCCAGATTTGCGGCGGTATCCTGCCCGAGAACGATTTTTGCCGCCATTTCGCCTGCAATTCTGCCGATTTCGATATAGTCGATAGAGGCGCTTGCAACGCAACCGGAAACGACTTGTTCCACTTCGCTGCCGAATACGGGAATATTGTATTCGTTGGTCTTTTCCAAAATGGTGGCAAGCTGCCCTACGACGGTGTTATCCAGAAGGTTGACAAAGCAATCCACGCCTTCCTGAATGAGCGATTCCGTAACCGTGCCGATCGTGGAAATTTCGGAAATATACTTTACGTTGATTTCCATACCGGCATACGCCTTTGCGGCTGCATTGAGTTCGTCAATCATGACCTTATCGCTGTCTTCGCTCGTGTGGCTGATTACGCCGATCTTCAGATCTTCCTTTTCCATCATCGCCGTAACGAGCTCTAAAGTCTTTACGTAATTCGGGCGGTCGGAAGAGCCGCAAACGTTTTGGAAGGAACTCATCACTGCGCCGTCGGTTACCGCGCAGTAAACGACGGGGATTTCGCCGTTGGAAGCGATTGCCGCCTGCATGGCGCAAGGGGTGGCGATGCCGATGATGATATCCGCACCGCTGTTGACGAACTTTCTCGCCTGGGATGCGGCGGCGTCGGAATCGAAGTTGGAATTTTCAAACATGATTTCGTATTCGTTCGTATCGATGCCGTTTTCTTCCAAACCCTGCAAAATACCGGCATAGCAGTTGTTGAGCGATTCGTGCGTACCGAACTGCATAACGCCGATTACCTTTTTGCCGCCGCAGGCAGTACCCATCAGGCAGATTGCCAACATTACCGCTACCGCCAAAGCCGTAGCCAAAAGTCTTTTTAAAGTTTTCATTTTGATTGTATCTCCTTTTGAAATAAGATTGCAAAAACAAAAAAACACGGAAAAATCCATCGCTTGGGACGAATTAATCCGTGTTGCCACCCAAATTCATAGCGTATTACCGCTACCTCAATGCACCGGAGCCCCGATGCCGTTTATTAACGGAAAACTACCGTCGCGGCTACCTCCTGCAAAACAAGTCTCGCCAACGCCCTCCTCGGTCCATTCGCCTTTCGGTGTAAACGCTTTCTTTCAGCCAAGGAAAGCTCTCTGTGGTTTACCCTTCGTAAGGTTACTACTCCGAATCACAGGTTTTATCTTGATTGCCTATTAGCATAGACCTTTTTATCGTATTTGTCAAATGTTTTTTTGCGATTTATGAAAAAAAATTGAAAAATTTTTTCATACGCAAGGAAAACTAAAACAGTTTCCGTCCGTCCACCCATTTATGCTCCAATCGGCAACGGTCCAGTTCCAGATACACCGCCCGTTCCAACCGTTCGGTCAAAGACCGATTCCGCAAAGCGATCGGCTCGCTGTCGTCAATGACGACGGCGTCAAAGGCGTAGCCTTTTGCAAAACTGCCCACCTTTCCGAAGAACGCACCGCCGCCGAGCGTCGCCATATAAAATGCCTGCTCTATGCAGAGTGCCTGCGCATTGCCGTCTATATAGCGGCGATACATTTTGGAAGACTTGATCGCTTCCTTCATCGCATGGAACAGGGACTCGGTTTCTCCGCCTGCCACGTCGCTGCCCAGCCCCACCCGCATACCGCGCGTAAGATAGGCTTGCACGGGCGCAATGCCGGAAGTTACGTTCAGGTTGGAAGACGGGCAATGCACGATGAATACGCCCTGCGCTTGCATGAGCGAAATTTCCGCTTCCGACGAATACACGCAGTGCGCCATCAGCGTAG
>CAMAGA010000153.1 GCA_945833955.1 uncultured Clostridia bacterium | reverse complement strand
TCGATATTATCCTGATGGACATCATGATGCCCAAGCTGGACGGATATTCCGCCGTCAAGGAAATTAAAAAATTCAAAAATATTCCCGTCATCATGCTTTCCGCCAGAAACGAGGAATACGATAAGCTTTTCGGTTTTGAAATCGGCGTGGACGATTACGTTACCAAGCCTTTCTCCCCCAAGGAAGTCATGGCGCGCATCAACGTGGTTACCAAACGCAAGGATAAAATCGCTCCCTCCGAAATCCAGAAGTTCGAGGGGCTCGAAATCGATATGAACGGCCGCAACGTTTACGTCAACGGCAAAAAGGCGGAACTCACCCCCAAGGAGTACGAACTCCTCTTTTACCTCGTCAAAAACAAAGGCGTGGCGCTCTCCCGGGAAAAACTCCTCAACAACGTATGGGGTTTTCAGTTTATCGGCGACGATCGTACCGTGGATACGCATATCAAGATGTTGCGCAGCAACTTAAAGGAATACCGCAAGTTCATCGTTACCTTGCGCGGTCACGGCTACAAATTTGAAGTATAATGAAACATCCGCATCAAAAAACCAGTCTGGACTTCATCATCTGGCTTACGCTCGTTTTATTTTCGGTGGCAGTGGTGCTTATCGTAGGCATAACGGAGGTGTTGATGGTCCGTTCCACCTTTGCCGGCGAACGCAAAGGAATCCTGCAATCCGCAGGCAACGCCGTGGTCAAGCTGGTGGAGTCTTCCCGCTCCTCGTCGGAAGCGGATTCCTGCATTGCGGACGCCGCCAACCTCTACGATATGAGCGTGCAGGTATTCAATAAACAGGCGTACCTCGTGTATCCCTTCTCTTCGGCGCTGTCGCTCGTGCCGCAACCCGCCGTTTTGGAAAACATCATCCAAAAATTGGAAAGCGAACCGACCGTCAACGATCGGGGTGCGGTTATGTTTTCGCTTCCGCAGGATCGCTTCGCCTTTGCGCAATCCGTGCGCATCCTCGGGGAAGATATGTACCTGTATATCTATTCGGAATCGCAGGCGGAAATGACGGCGATCATCAATATGGAGCTCATGCTCGTGTTCGTGATTGCGGCGGCGGTCATCATCGCGCTGCTCATCGCCTACGTCATCGCAAGGCAAATGGGCAAGCCCATTCGCCGCCTCACGGCATCCTCCCGCACCCTGGCAAAGGGGGATTTCAGCGTGCATTTTACAGGCGATTATCCGTATGCGGAAATCAACGAGCTCGCCAACGTATTGGAATACGCCAAGGACGAACTTTCCAAAGCGGACAATATGCAAAAGGAACTCATAGCCAACGTCACGCACGATTTTAAAACGCCGCTCACCATGATCAAGGCGTACGCCGCCATGATTATCGAAATATCCGGCAACGACCCCGAAAAGCGCAACAAGAGCGCGCAGGTCATCATCGACGAATCGGACAGGCTCGCCAACCTCGTCAACGATATTCTGGATATCTCCAAAATCCGTTCCGGAATCAGTACGCTCAACTGCAGGGAGTGCAATATTTCGGAAGAGGTGCTTACCATCGTAGACCGCTTCGGGTATCTGGAGGAGCAGGGTTACCGTATCGTGACGGACGTGGAAGACGACCTCTTCACCGTTGCCGATACGGAAAAGATCCAGCAGGTCGTATATAACCTGCTGGGCAATGCAATCAATTATACGGGCGAAGATAAAACCGTAACCGTCGGCGTCAAAGCGGAAGGGGACATGATTCATTTTACCGTAACCGATACGGGCAAGGGTATTTCGGAAGAGGATTTAAAGACGATCTGGGACCGTTACTACCGTTCCACGCAAACGCATAAACGCCCCGTAAAAGGAACGGGGCTGGGGCTTTCCATCGTAAAAACCATTCTCGTCAAGCATGATTTCAATTACGGCGTAATCAGCGAGCAGGGCAAGGGCAGTACTTTTTACGTGGACTTTCCTTTGATGAAGGAATAAAACCGCCGTAAATAAAGCCGTCACGGACGCATTAGTTTATTCGGAGAGGTAGTTATATGGAAGGTAACCACGCCGGGCATCGGAGCAGAATGGTTGCAAAAATCAGATCGGACGTTTTATCCGTAACGGAAACGGATATTCTCGAAGTCGTGCTTTGCCAATATATACCCCGTCGGGATACCCGCCCCATAGCGGAGGAACTTTTAAGGCGGTTTCAAAGCGTAGCAAACGTCTTTCAGGCTTCTATGGAATCTTTGCTGGCGGTACCGGGCATCGGCTACAAAACGGCGCAAAAACTCGTCATGTACGCCTATGATATGGTGGATTCCATCGAGGATAAAATGCTGATGCCTGCGGAGTTTTCCATTCGCAACGTCATGGATTACATGAAACATTATATGAAGGATCTCCAAACGGAACGCTTCTTAATCGTTGCGTTCAATGCGGACGGCAAGTATTTAAAAACGCAAATCGTCAAATCCGATTCTTCCGAGCAAGTGAAGCTGGATCCGTTCGTGTTTGCTGCATTTATTGCGGACAAGAGCGTCGCTTGCGTCGTCATTGCGCATAACCATCCGCATGGTGCGGCGTACCCGTCCGCAGCGGACGATCAGGCAACCAAGGAATGCAACGCCTTCTGTCTTTCGGCAGGCGTCTATCTTGCGGACCATCAGATCGTCGCCGGCAACGAGTGTTTCAGCTATCAGAACTCCGGCAGGTTGCAAGCCATCCGTAAGGAGAGCGAATTGCTCCGCAAAATCTTTATGAATATGCAGGACTAAAACGCGTCCTTCTCCTGTTTGCTCCAACGCTTTTGTATAAAGCGCATTTTCAGCGCAAGCGGAATCGGTGCGGTAAAAAACCGCATACACTTGTTCCAGAATCCGGGTATCACGCAGTTTTTGTTCTTACGTACTGCGTCCAGCCCGATTTTTGCAACCCGCGCAGGGGCAAGTTTTGCCATTCTCCCCCAAAGCCCCTGCCGTCGGATATCCTCAATCACGTCGGGGCGGGTGGGGATTGCCCCGGGCAGCAGCGTGGTTACGTGAATGTTTCTATTTTTCAATTCGCAATGCAAAGCGCAAAAAAACTGTTGCTCCGCCTTTTTCGTTGCGCTGTACAGTGCAAAGTACGGCATGGGGTACACTGCGGAAATGCTGCTCACCGTCAGTACTTCCGCCTTTTCCATGCAGTGCTGCAAAAAGAAGTGCGTAATCGCCACGGCGGACTCAAAGTTCACCCTGCACTGAAAGAGGATCTTTTCCTGCGTGTAGGCGCAAAACGCCTTTTGAATATCCGCCCCCGCCACGTTCAGCAGACGCTTTAAGGGCAGGTTTTGCGCGGCGGCAAACAGGGCTTGGCGGCTTTCGCTATCCGTCAAATCGCAGGCAAAATAGCGGAACTCTTGCTTGGGGTAGAGCGAATGCAGGTCGTTGCATAAAGCGGAAAGTTTTTCTTCACTGCGGGCGGTTAAAAACAGGTCGTCGCCCCGCTCGGCGCTCTCGCGGGCAAAGGCGGAACCGAGCCCGCCCGTTGCCCCCGTTATCATGGTAAATGCCATATTTTTCTCCTTTCGTTTTTTTCCATTATACCATATCGCAAAAAATATTCCAAAAAATAAATGGCTATAACGGATAAAAACAGTTGCTTTTTTAAAGTGAATGGTATATAATAGCAAGCGTGGAATGCAGAGATGGCAGAGTGGTCGAATGCGCACGACTCGAAATCGTGTAACGGCAGAAACCGTTCGAGGGTTCGAATCCCTCTCTTTGCGCCACTTTCGGGCGAAAATCTTATGATTTTCGCCCTTTTTCGTGCTTTCCGAGCGTTACGCGGGGTTCAGTCGGTATTGTAAAAAGTACGGTATCGGCTTTTTTATGTCCGAAAATTCTTTTTTAAAAGACTTTATAAAAACAGGAAAA
>CAMAGA010000152.1 GCA_945833955.1 uncultured Clostridia bacterium | reverse complement strand
CAACGCAAAATCCGTTTTTCACCCGGTGGAACGCTCGGGCGAAGCGTTGTATGCGGACTTTATGCAAAAGGTCCGCACCATGGCCAAGGCGATCGTCCGTGGGTATCGGGTCCGTTTAGAAGCGTTAAAGGGACAATGCGTCGGCGAAAAATTTGCGGAAAAGTACTTGCGGATGGCGGAAGAGGATCTGGAAATCGTGGAACGGGAAGCAAGCGGCGACTGTCGGTTCAAGAATATGGCGCTCGTATTCAAAGTGCCCAGAAAGCAACCCGTGGCAGAGACCGAAGCGGAAGAGGCGCATCTGCAGGCGGTGTTCCGGCTCGGCTCGGAAATTGCGTCTTTGAGCCATTCCACGGCAAACAGGGCAAAAACGCCCTTCGTGAGGGCGTTCGGGCAACTCTTCGACGCCGAATACTTTGCGGCGGAACGGTTCAATTGCGACTTCCTCGCCAAAAAGGAATACTACCTTGCCCGCCTCATGGCAAAATTCCACGTAACGCTCGGCGCACTCAAACGGGAACGCAACCTATACGACTATGCGGACGTGGCGGAAATGGCTTGCTCTCTTTTAAAAGACCCCGTAACCGGGGAGGATTCCGATATCGCGCGGGAGCTGAAAATGCGCTATCGCTACGTGTACGTGGACGAATTTCAGGACGTCAATCCCATGCAGGACGAATTCATCGAACGGGTTTCGGGGCAAAACGTGTTTTTGGTCGGGGATTTGAAGCAGGCGATTTACGGCTTCAGAGGCAGTAAGTCGGATTTCTTTAAGGAGAAGGTGGGCGTCTTTCTGCGTTCGGGCGATAACGTGCGCACCCTTTCCACCAACTTCCGAAGCGGAGCGAACGTTTTAAAGGAAGTCAACCGTGTGTTTTGCCGCGTGATGACGAAGGAAACGTGCGGCATCGGGTACGGCGATCCGAGGGAGAAGCACGTCATGCAAAAGGGAGCGGACTGCCCCGAAGAGAGCGGAAGGGTGACTTACCACCTCTGCGAACCTGCGCCGAAGGAAAAGCGGCCCTCCCCTTTGACGGACGTTTACTCCGTCCGCGCGGCGGCAGAGGAAACGGAAGAAAGGCCGGAAGAGTTTTCTGCGGCGGTCAACGAAATCTGCCGCATCATCGACTCGGAGCGGGGCAAAACGTACTGCGCCCTGCATAAAGGCGAGGCGGATAAGACGATCGAATACGGGGATATCGCCGTTTTATACGAAGGCAAATCCGCCGATACGGCAAAGCTGATGCAGGCGCTCGAAGAGCGGGGGTACCCCGTGACTTCCTCGGCGGAGAGCAACATCTGCGATTCTATGGAAGTGCGGCTCGTGTTGGATGCACTCGCTTTGATAGACTGTCGGGAACAGGACGTGGCTTTGGCTTCCGTGCTGCTCTCCTCGCTGGGGAATTGCTCGGAAGAGGAGCTTGCCCGTATCCGCATCCCGAACAATCGCAAAACCGTGCCCTTCCGCACCTGCTGCCAATTATTTATGCAGGCGGAGCACGAGCGGGAGGAGGATAGGCTGCTGGCGGAAAAACTGCGCAATTTTTATGCATCGCTTGCCGGGTGGCGCAGGCAGGCGGCGGTGTGCGGCGCAGGCGAAATGATCGGCACGCTGCTTGCAAGCGGACTCAAAAAGGATATTCTGCGTATGCCGCATTCGGAAGTACGGTTGCAACGCATCAAGCACCTCGTGCGGGACGCTACCAAAAACGACGCCTTCTGCTCCGTGCACGACTACCTTCTGAGCGTTGCCGATCGGGAATACGATATTCCCTTTTCCGCTCAGTGCGGGGAAGGCGCCGTGCACGTGCTCACCATGCACCGCTCCAAGGGGCTGGAGTACCCCGTCGTCATTCTGCCCTTTATGAATAGAAAGTTCGGCGGCATCAAAACGGGGAACGTCTATTACAGCGAAAGCGCAGGCATTCTCTCCGCATCGTTCGATCGGGAGAAACTCGTCAAGAGCAAATCGGGCGTTTTGTGCGTGGAACACGGTTACGATCGGTTCCGTGTGGCAAACGAAAAGCAGAACCTGTTGTACGTCGCCATGACGAGGGCGGAACACTCCCTGCACCTCGTGTTCACGGAAGAGCCCGTCTGCAACGAATATTATCCCGAAAGCTTTGCCGACCTCTTGCCCGTGCCGAGGTCCATGCTCGTTCTGCCCGACAAGAATCGGCCCTTCGGGGCGGCTTTGCAGGAGGCGGAGTTGCCGCCGATTGAAAAGGCGGAGTTGCCCCCGTACCCCTTTGCGGCAATCGCCAAAATGGGAACGAAGAGTTCCGCCAGCGCCATCCTGCGCAAAATCGCACTCGAGGAAGAGAATGCGAGCCTCACCGCAGAGGAGATCTTCGGCATAGAGGAATACGAAGACGCAGAAGAAAGCCTGTACTATGCGGAAGAGGGCATCGGCACGGACGCCGCCACGGGAACGGCGTACCACGCTTTTTTGGAAAGAGTCGATTTTTCGCTCGGCATGGAGCAGTACGAGTCGGTTTGCGCCCGTATGCCCTCGGAGCAGGTCGCCCTTTTAAAGCGGGAGCAGGTGGAACGCATTTTGAGGATGCCGTGCTTTGCGGCAATCCGAAACTGCCCTATCCGCAGGGAGCAGAAATTCCTTTCCGCCTTTACGGTGGAAGAGCTGTACGGCGCAGAATTTGCAGGCATGACGGATGAAATCGTCGTGCAGGGCGCAATCGACCTGTTGGGGGAAAAGGACGGAAGGTATATCCTCATCGACTACAAATTTTCCGCCATGAAGAGCGAGCCGCTCGCCGCAAAATACAAGCCGCAGATCGACCTTTACCGCAAAGTCGTCTCCAAGCGGTTCGGCGCCAAGGAAGCGGAAATCGAGTGCCTGCTCGTAAACGTTTACCACTGCGAGCAGATAGAAATGCGCTGAGTATAGAAATGCGCTGAGTAAAAGCTCGTGCGAGCAGATAGAAATGCGCTGAGGAAAAGCTCGGGGCGGAAATGCATAAAAATAAAATCCTGAAAATGCCGCCTTTTGCCGTTTCGGCAAAAGGCGGCGTAATTTTATGGCGTAATATTATAAAGAAAGGCGGCGTAATATTATAAAGATGAAAACAAAAAAATATAATCCATCCTAATGCGGCAAAGCGGAAGAAGCAAAAACAGAGGGAATTCGGCAAAACGGGAGCATTTTTGCGGTTATAGATACGCTATAATGAGGGCGGAGGTCGTATTATGGATTGTATGCAAACGATAGCGGCGTACGTGCCCCGTTGGGCGGTTTACGTTGCATTTTCCGTTCTGTGGTTGTTTTGGAGCGTCGTCGGCTTCGTTCTCGGCAAAAAGGGGCGCAACGGAAGGGCGTTCTATGCGCTGGGGTGCGGAATATCGCTTTCCTTAGTGGCTCTGCTCTTTTGGGTATGGCAGGCGTTCGGAATCGTCTTTTTATTTGTGGCGGTTTCCCTTTTGGGCTACATACCGCCGCTTCTGTCTAAACCCAAAAAGAAGCCGAGCCAGGTGGAATACGCCGTTCGGCAGGAAGCACCCATGCCGCAGAAGGTGTTCTGCTTTGAAGACGAATGTAAAAGAGGCAGTCTGGATCTTTCGGACGGGGTGCTCTGTGCGGAACACGCCCTTTCCGTTTTGCAAAAGCTGCAAAGCATCCGCCTTTCGGAAGGCGATCGGCTGGAAGCGGAAAAGATTCGGGATTCGCTTCGGCTTCTCCAAGGCAAAGACGCGCTTTCGGAAGAGGAAGTGCGGCTCGTCAACGATTGCTTAACGCACCTGTTAAAGATGATGGCTCGCTACGATTTGTAAAAAAGCACGTTGCCGTTCGGGGGAAACGTTGTCGCTCGGGGGAAACGTTGCCGTTCGGGGGAAACGTTGCCGTTCGGGGGAAACGTTGCC
>CAMAGA010000151.1 GCA_945833955.1 uncultured Clostridia bacterium | reverse complement strand
ACATTTTGCACTTGTTTGCGTCCGCAACGGTTGCGAATGCGTTGATGCAGGCGTCGGTCAGTTCCGCCTTTTCCACTGCGCGGATTACGTCCGAAAGTTTGCCCACGCCCGAAGGTTCGATGACGATGCGGTCGGGATGGTACTGTTCCGTAACCTTTTTCAGCGCTTTGGAGAAATCCCCCACGAGAGAACAGCAGATGCAACCGGAATTCATTTCCGTAATCTGAATGCCGGCTTCCTTTAAAAATCCGCCGTCGATACCGATTTCGCCAAATTCGTTTTCAATGAGAACCACCTGTTCGCCCGAGTAGGACTCGGCAATGAGTTTTTTGATGAGGGTGGTTTTACCTGCTCCGAGAAATCCGGAGAAAATATCAATTTTCGTCATAATTCTTTTTTCACCTTCTATTTGAAATTTTTTTACCATTATACAACAGCTCCTTCCAAATGTCAAATTCAGAATGAGCTTTTTTAAAAAATAGTCGCCTTCTATTCTATTACGTTCAAATTGCGAAGGTAGGCTGTGTATCTTCTTCTTGCAACCGCTTCCGGCACGTCAAAGGCAATGGATAGGAGCGTAGGCAGGCAACAGATTGCCGCATAATTCCGACTTTTCAGGATGCGGCGGATATATCCGTCCAATAGTTCGAAAGGCATCAATAGTTCGCAGGCAAAATCTTCCGTTTGTTGCCCGAGTCGCTCGTCCGATATGGCAGTGCCTTCCGGCAGGATGCGCCCGACTTTATAAAAACAGGCGATTTGTCTGGCAATGCGCATTCGCTTTTCCTTTTTATTGCAGGCAGCGGGATAATAAATTACTTTATAATCGGCTTTCGGACGGATACTCGGATCGATCCCGGGGTTACTCTCGCAAACCAATCGGAACCCCTCCTTTTGGGCGAGCGACAGCACGTCCACGGGATAGGAATAAAGATTGTGTGCGTTGAGAAGCCGAATGATTTCATTTGACTCAGGACTGATCATTCTTTTTATCCTTTTTAAAAATACTTCGGAAATACTATACTGTTTTTTTTATTGTAGCATATACTGCAACGATTTACAAATAAAAACGGGCGAAGAAAAAAAATTTTCTTCGCGCCGATATCGGTTCGTATTTTTCCGCTATTCGTACTCCTCGTAACTGCGCCGATCGGGCGGTTTGATGCCCATGCGTTCCGAGGGCGGCTCCGAGGAAAGGTTGACTTCCGCCAAAATGACGTCCGCACCGATTTTTACGATACAGCCGACGGGTATGAAAATTTCGCTTCGGACAAAGAAGCCCTTCCCGTCCGGCACCACAAACCCCGTAATGCGCCCTTCCGGCCAGCAAAACAGGATATTGCAAATTTTACCCATCTTTTTTCCGTTGCGTACGTTCACTACGTCCTTCTTTTTTAAATCCGCAAAACTCGTTTCCATAGATGCGCCTCCGCTTTATTCTATGCGGCGTATGCGCAAAAAATGTCGGATTTGCCCGATTGGTTCGATTTTATTTTGTTCTATTCATTCGATTGGATTCCGTTTACCCGATTTCTTCCCGCATACGCTTTAAGGCGTTCTTCTCCAGTCGGGAAACCTGCGCCTGCGATATGCCCACCTCGGAAGAAATTTCCGTTTGCGTCTTGCCTTCGTAATAGCGCAAAAACAGAATTTTGCGTTCCCGTTCGGAAAGTTTATTCATGGCGTCGGAAAGGGCGGCGCGCTCCGTCCACGTGTCGGCGTCGGCGGAGTCGTCCGAAATCTGGTCCATTAAAAGGAGCGTATCGCCCGCCTTGTTGTATACGGGGTCGTACAGGGAAACGGGGTCGGAAATGGCGTCCAGCGCATACACCACTTCCTTGACGGCTATATGCATCCGCTCGGCAATTTTTTCCAAAGTGGCTTCCTCGTTTTCCGCCTCAATGCTCTCCCTCGTTTTAAGCACCCGATACGCCGTGTCCCGAATGCTGCGGGAGACGCGCAGGGAATTGCCGTCCCGAAGGAACCGCTTGATTTCCCCCACGATCATGGGCACGGCATACGTGGAAAACCGCACGCCTACGGACGTATCGAAGTGATCTATGGCTTTGATGAGCCCTACGCAACCTGCCTGAAATACGTCGTCCGCATTCGTCTTTTTCGTGCGGAACCGTTTGACTAAGGAGAGAACGAGGCGCATATTGCCGATGATGAACTGCTCCCTTGCCGCTTTATCCCCTCGGGCGATCCGTGAAAGCAGATCGGCGCTTTCTTCGGCGGTGAGTTTGGGTAAACCCGACGTGCTCACGCCGCAAATTTCTACTTTTTGCTGCATAAAGTACCTCCGTTATGTAAGAGGGGGATATGTACTTTATGCGTATATTCAATTCATTTTGGAAATTTCTTTTTTGAGGCGGGCGATAATCTTTTTTTCCAGTCTGGATATGTAGCTTTGCGATATGCCGAGTTCGTCCGCAACGTCCTTTTGCGTCATTTCCTCGGCATACGGGGCGAGTCCGAAGCGCATGGAAATAATCTTCCGGTCCCGTTCGGAAAGACGGGAAAGTGCTTTTCTGAGGGTATTGCGGTCGGAATCCGATTCGATTTCCCCGTAAACCGTTTCCGCATCGACGCCGAGCACGTCGGAAAGGAGCAGTTCGTTGCCCTCCCAGTCGGTATTGAGCGGCTCGTCAAAGGAGACTTCTGCCTTTTGCCGCACCGTGCGGCGAAGGTACATTAAAATTTCGTTTTCGATACAGCGGGAAGCGTAAGTGGCAAGCTTGATCTTTTTTTCCGAGCGGAAGGAGTTGATTGCCTTGATCAGCCCGATGGAGCCTACGGAGATGAGATCGTCCATGTCCGAACCCGTGTTTTCAAATTTTTTGGCGATGTAGACGACGAGCCGCATATTGTGCTCGATCAAGAGGTTTTTCACCGATTCGTCGCCCGTGTCGAGCTTTCCGATCATTTCCGATTCTTCCTCGCGGGACAGCGGCAAAGGCAAGGCTTCCGTTCCGCAGATATAGTGGACTTCATTGGTAACGCCGAAGATTTTCAGCCATAGTTTTTGAATGCGTTTGAGTATTCCGATCATATATCTCCTCCCAGAAGGCGGGGTGTAAAATGATTTCCCGATCCGAAACCGTCCGATCGGTTACGCCCACCGTTACGTTTTTTATTATATTCGGTTTGTCTTTGCAATATATCACCAAAGCGTCCAAAGAAAACACGCTCATTTCCGAACTGCCGTTTACGGTATGGACGGGTATTTTGCGGAAGTCGATTTTGCGTATATCCGTCATTTTGGCAAGCGTGGAAAGCGCCACGATGGCTACGGGGGAAACGCCGTCGTAAAGGCGGTTGCCCGTATCCAGAAATCCCGTCAGCTCCCTTTCCCCGTCCGCAAACAGCAGGGCGCAACGGTACGTAAAGGGCATTTCCAGCTTTCGCCTGCACAGCTTTGCGGAATAGGAAACCAGAAAAAAGGTAAAAAAGAACACCACGGCAAGCACGCCGCCGACGGGCAGATTTTCCACGACGTAGCCGTGCCCTTCCGTGAGGGGGATATCGCAATAGTTACATAAAAAGGTCAGCGCGCCGCCGTACAGAAAGGTGACCGCATAAAAGACGAGGATGAAAATAATATTATTTTTGAAAGCCGTATTTTTATTGGCGACGAGGCATAAAATAATCCCGAATAAAAAATCAATTATTTTTTGCAGGGCAACGGGGAGCTGCGCCATGCTCATGCCGACCGCATAAACCGCCCCGAAGAGTGCGGAAAGCACCAGGCGGAATTTGGCGATTTTGTGTCTTGTCAATTTTAAAGAACAATAAAGCAGTGAAAAATCTATGCAGAAATTTTCGATAATCGCTTCCTCTAAATATACGACCATTCCCCTTGCCTCCCGTAAGACCATTATAGCGGATTGCGACACGAGAAAAAATTGGAATTTTT
>CAMAGA010000150.1 GCA_945833955.1 uncultured Clostridia bacterium | reverse complement strand
AGAAGTAATATCGGCGATTCTTGATCAAAAACCGTAAAAATACGGACGGCAATTCTTTGCCGTCCGTATAGTTTTTTTCACAAAGCAGTCATACGGAGTCAGGCGCGGCTTTATGCCGCGCCTGACTTTTCTGTTTGCATCGTGCGAAGATCGGAGCATACGTTGATAAACCTTGCTTTTTGCTTGCGTATGGTTTTCTCTATTGGTGGGAATGCAGATAAGCCTTTCGGATATCTTCCGGCATATCGGGGGTAGGCAAGTCGGAAAGCCTGTCTTCATTGCCGTCCCGGATAGCCTCGCCGTAATACCAGCACTTGAAGCGGAGCATATCCAACACTTTATTGAGCCGCTCGATTTCTTCTTCCACCTGTTTTTTCTGCGTTTCAAACAGCTCCTTGCGCTTAGGATAGGTTGCGCTTCCTTCCGTGCACCACTGCATGAATTGCTTGATTTGCTTGATCTCCAAGCCCGATTTTTTCAGACATTCGATGACTCGGAGCGCTTCTATCTCTCTTTCTCCGAACTTGCGGATACCGGATACCCGTTCTATGTTCGGAAGCAGCCCTTCTTTATCGTAATAGCGCAACGTGGAAACGGGCAAATGGAACATTTCCGATACTTGACCGATCGTATACATAAAAATTCTCCTTATTTTTCTAAAATTTTCCGCAAAAACCTCTTGACATAAAGTTAGGTTTAGGTTTTATAATGAGTATAACAGAATTAAAATATAAAGTCAAGGAGAAAATGACAATGTCCAAAAAAGTATTGATTATCAGTACGAGTTTGCGGAAAAACGGCAATTCCGATACGCTTGCCAAGGCTTTTTTGCAGGGTGCGGAAAGGAGCGGAAATGCGGTGGAGATGATCTTTTTGGAAGGCAAAACGATCGGCTTTTGCAAAGGCTGTCTTGCCTGTCAAAAGACGCAAAAGTGCGTCATACGTGATGATGCGAATGTCATTACGGAAAAAATGCGTGCGGCAGAGGTAATCGTTTTTGCAACGCCCGTTTATTACTATGAAATGTCCGGGCAGATGAAGACGTTGCTCGATCGGGCAAACCCGTTGTTTTCCTCGGACTATGCCTTCCGTGACGTCTATCTTCTGACAACGGCGGCAGACGTAGAGGACGGCACGGACGCAAGGGCCGTCAGCGGATTGGAAGGGTGGATCGAATGCTTCCCGAAGGCAAGGCTGGCAGGCACGGTCTTTGCCGGCGGCGTTACCGATATCGGGGACATCCAAGGGCACGAAGCGTTACGGAAAGCCTATGCAATGGGAAGGTCTGTATAAAACTGTCCTTGCATGGTAGCGAATATGGGACAGATAAATTCGATAAGGAGAATAAAGATATGTTAGGAAATTTTACTTATTGCAATCCGACCAAATTATACTTCGGGGAAAATGCACTGGATTTTTTACCCCGGGAACTGAAAAAATACGGTGAAAATATTATGCTGTGCTATGGCGGCGGTTCGATCCGGAAAAACGGGATTTACGATCAGGTGATTTCGTCGTTACAGGAAAGCGGGAAGAACGTATATGAGGACGGCGGCGTAATGCCCAATCCCACGGTTGAAAAACTGTACGAAGGCTGCAAAATTGCAAGAGAGAACCATGTCGATCTCATTCTTGCCGTAGGCGGCGGAAGCGTCTGCGATTACGCCAAGGCGGTTTCGGTTTCCGCTTACTCTGCGGAAGACCCGTGGGAAAAATATTATCTTCGTATGGAAGACGTCGATAATAAAATCATCCCCGTCGGCTGCGTTCTGACCATGGTCGGTACGGGGTCGGAAATGAACGGCGGTGCGGTTATCACCCATCCGACGCAAAAGCTAAAGATAGGGCACGTATTCGGGGAAAACGTATTTCCGAAATTTGCCGTTCTGAATCCCGTTTTTACTTACACCTTGCCGAAGTATCAGAAGGTCGCAGGCATTTACGATATTTTCAATCATATCTGCGAACAGTACTTTTCCGGGGAAGACGACAATACTTCCGATTATATTGCGGAAGGGTTGATGCAATCCCTCATTCATGCAAGCGAGATTGCCGTGCAAAATCCCACCGATTACGAAGCAAGAAGCAATATCATGTGGACGGCGACGTGGGCACTCAATACTCTGATCGCAAAGGGTAAATCCACCGACTGGATGGTACATATGATCGGGCAATCGGTCGGCGCATACACCAACGCCACGCACGGCATGACTCTTTCCGCCGTGTCGATGGCTTACTATCGCCATATTTGTCCTTACGGTCTCTCTAAGTTCGTCCGTTTTGCCAAAAACGTCTGGAACGTGGAAACGGGGAATAAGACGAACGAGCAGGTTGCGGCAGAAGGGCTTTCCGCAATGGAAAAATGGATGCGGGAGCTTGGGCTTGTTATGAATATAAGCGAGCTCGGCGTCAGCGAAAGTATGCTGGAAGGAATCGTAAACGGAACTCGAATGATGAACGGCGGCTATAAGCAGTTGACAAAGAGCGATGTAATGGAGATTTTAAAAGCAAGCTTATAAAACGATATTCCGATATAATCAAAAAGACATAACCTTTTGCTTGCGTTTGCAGGTTATGTCTTTTTTCTTTTTGCAGGGGAAATTTTTTACGATTCCGTGGTCCGGTTTTGGGGGCTGGTATCCTTCGATGCGCTTCGGATTGCCTTTCCGGAAAGCACGAACCACGCAACGAGCATAGCCAATCCCGTAATCGCCCACGTGATGGGATACACGATGAATAGCGTTGCAATATGATCCGAAAACAGGGGGAAGACCGTCCATATCCAGAGGATACGGAAGACGCAGGACCCTATAATCGTGAATACCGTAGGCAGCATGGCGTGCTTCATGCCCCTGAGCGCCGCGCCGCCCAATTCGTAAAAACAGGGGAGCATTTCCCAGATCAATACGTACTTCATGCGGATGAGTGCAAAGGAGATTACTTCCTCGTCTTGGGTATAGATGCGGATGAAGAGCTTTCCGCCGAAAGTGAAAACGAAGCTCAGCACCGTGCTGATGGTTAAAGCGCAAAGCATCGTCAGTAAAAAGATGCGTCTGCATCGGGCATAGGCTTTGGCGGCGAAGTTCTGCCCGATAAATGTAACGGTTGCCTGCGCAAATGCGTTTACAAAGAAGTAAATATAGGTTTCAAAGTAAGCGGCATCGCCCGAACCTGCCATGGCGGCTTCCCCAAAGGAATTGATGGACGATTGAATAATGACGTTGGAAACGGAAAATACGACGCCTTGCAGCCCGGCAGGCAGCCCGATTTTGAGAATATCCTTTATATATTTCGTCTGAAAGCGGGAAATGCCCTTTTTCGGGCGCAAAACGGGGTCGCTGTGTAGCAGGAAATAAAACCCAAGAACCGCACTCACGCCTTGGGAAAGCACGGTAGCCAAAGCTACGCCTGCAACGCTCATGTGCAGAACGGCAACGAAGAAGAAGTTGAGCAAGACGTTGCAGATGCCCGAGATGACAAGGCAGATCAAGGGTTTGGAAGAATCTCCTACGCTGCGCAGTATCGCCGCCGTAAAATTATACAGCAGGAAGAACGGCATACCCGCAAAGTAGATCCTTAAATAGACCGTGGCAAGCCCGATTACGCCCGACGGCGTGGACATGAGCGAAAGTGCAAATTCGGCAACGGAAATACCGATTACGGAAAGGATCAGCCCGCAAATTACGGCAACGATGAGCGCAGTATATACGATGGAATGCACGTTTTCCGTTTTTTGCGTGCCGATGCGGCTTGCAATGGTTACCGTAACGCCGACGGATAGCCCGGTAAACAGACCGATGAGCAGGTGAATAAGTGCGCCGTTGCTGTTGACGGCGGCTTGCGCGTCCCGACTTTCAAACCAGCCGATCACGGCGACGTCCGCAGAGTTGAACAGGGATTGTAAAATATCGCACAGGGCAAT
>CAMAGA010000149.1 GCA_945833955.1 uncultured Clostridia bacterium | reverse complement strand
CCGTCCTGCCCGACGATCCGATAGGAAAATGCCAGGGTAACGCCCGTGTACGCAGAGAGCGAGACGATGACGGAAACGGTTTCCCCAAAGCGAATCGGATGCGTATACTCGCAGGAAACGGATACGACGGGGCAGATTACGCCCTGCTCCTCCATTTTTGCAAAGCCGAAGCCGATTTCGTCGAGGTAATGCAGTCTGCCTTCTTCAAAATAGCGGATATAGTTGGAATGATGCACGATTCCCATTTTATCCGTTTCGTAATAGTTGATTTTTCTGATGAGTTCAGTTTCCATAATTTCCTCCTTAAAGTGCAAATTGACTGTTGTATAGTTCGGCGTAGAAGCCGTTCTTTGCCAATAATTCCGTATGATTGCCCTGTTCCACCACGTTGCCGTCCCGCATGACCAAAATCACGTCCGCTTCCCGTATGGTGGAGAGGCGATGCGCCACGATGAAACTCGTTCTGCCACGCATGAGTTCGGCGAAAGCGTTCTGTACCTTGAGTTCCGTTCTCGTATCGATGGAAGAGGTCGCTTCGTCCAAAATGAGCATGGGCGGAAGAGCCAGCATGATGCGGGTAATACATAAGAGCTGTTTTTGCCCTGCGGAGAGCCCGCCGCCGTCTTCCCCGAGTACGGTGTCGTACCCGTTTGGCAAACGTTGAATAAAGCCGTGCGCATGGGTTGCCTTGGCGGCAAGGATGATCTCCTCGTCCGTGGCGTTCGGCTTTGCCATGGCTATGTTTTGCCGCACCGTACCCGAGCGAAGCCACGTTTCCTGCAAGACCATGCCGTAATTTTGCCGCAGGGACTTCCTCGATACGGCGTTGACGTTGGTTCCGTCGACGGAGATAGAACCGCCGTTTACGTCGTAAAACCGCATGAGCAGGTTGATCACGGTCGTTTTGCCGCAACCCGTAGGCCCGACGATGGCGACTCTTTGCCCCTTTTGTACCTGCAGAGAGAAGTTCTGAATGAGCTTCTTTTCCGGCGAGTAGGAGAACTCCACGTTTTGCAAGGATACGTTCCCTTCCGCTTTGGGCAGCTCGGCTTCCGCATCCGCCGATTGCGGCGTTTCGTCGATGAGGTCGAAAATTCTCGAAGCGCAGGCGAGCGCATTTTGCAACTCCGTAATGACGCCGGAAATTTCGTTGAACGGCTTGGTGTACTGGTTGGCGTAGCTTAAAAAGATCTGCAACACGCCGACGGTAAACGGAGCCGCCGTGCCCGCCGTCTGAATGACCATGAGTGCGCCGATGAAAGCGACCGCCGCATACACGATACTGTTGACGAACCGCGTTGCGGGATTCGTCAGCGAGGAAAAGAAGATGGCGCGCAGGGAGCAATCGGCAAGGCGACGGTTGATTTCATCGAACTTTTCCAAGTTTTCGTCTTCGTGCGTGTACGCCTGCACTTCCTTCTGATTGCCGAGCATTTCCTCGATGAACGCCGTCTGCTCGCCACGGGTTTCCGATTGTAATTTGAACATACTGTACGTTCTGGAAGCGATGAATTTGGCAACGAACAGGGAGAGCGGCGTAATGAGGAATACGGCAAGCGCAATCTGCCAGTTTAAAACGAGCATGATGACCAGCGTACCCAAAATAGTGGAGATACCCGTGAAGAACTGCGTGAAGCCCATCAGGAGCCCGTCCGCAAATTGGTCTACGTCCGCTATGATGCGGCTGACGATTTCCCCGTAAGGGTGCGCGTCGATATAGGAGAGCGGTAAAATCTGTAATTTTTCAAAGGCTTCCTTGCGGACGTCCCGCACTACGCCGTAAGTAATGCGGTTGTTGCAAAGGTTCATGAGCCACTGCGCTGCCGTTACGACGAGGACGGCGATTCCCACCTGCCCCAGCCCTTTTTGAACGAGTGCAAAATCCACCTGCCCCGGCGCTAAAACGGCGTCTATCACGTTGCCCAGCCCGATGGGAACGTAGAGCGTTCCGATTACGGTGGCAACGGCGAGGAGAACGGATAAAATCACGAAGAAGGCATACTTTCGGAGGTGCCTGAAAATACGCCGCATCGTGCCGGAAGAGATTTTTTGCTTTTTCTTTTTCATGCTTGCGCCTCCCCGCTTTTGTTTTGCGATTCGTGGATTTCCCGATAGACGGGGCAAGTTTGCAACAGTTCCTCGTGCTTGCCCATGCCGACGGCGACGCCGTCCTCCAAAACGAGGATCTTATCCGCATGGCGCAGGGAAGAGGTTCGCTGGGAAACGATGAGCACCGTAGGCTGATAGTCTAAACGGAGCAACGCTTTGCGGAGTTTTGCGTCCGTTGCGTAGTCCAGCGCAGAGGCGCTGTCGTCCAGAATGAGAATTTCGGGTCTTTTTACGAGCGCACGGGCAATGGAAAGGCGTTGCCGCTGTCCGCCGGAAAGGTTTTTGCCGCCCTGCTCGATCTGCGCAGACAAGCCGCCCTTGGCTTGCAGCACGTCGCTTGCCTGTGCTGTCTCTACGGCGGCGGTAAGCTCCTCGTCCGTGGCGTCGCCCTTGCCCCACAGGAGATTTTCCCGAATAGAGCCCTGAAAGAGCACGGCTTTCTGCATGACGATGCCCACTTTTTGCCGCAGCGTTTCCGTGTCGAAGTCGGCAACGTTGATTCCGTCCACGTATACGGCGCCGTCCGTGGCGTCGTAAAAATGCGGAATGAGATGCACGAGCGACGTTTTGCCCGACCCCGTGCCGCCGATGACGCCGACCGTTTCGCCCGGGGCGGCGGAGAAGGTGATATCGGTCAGGGAATTTGCGCCTGCGCCGTGATAGCGGAGGGAAACGTGGTCGAATACGATGCGCTTCGATTGAAACTCCGGATGCACGGTCATGCTGCCCGTTTGGCGCAAGGAAGAGGTCATATCCAGAATGCCCTCGAGGCGGTTGCCGCTTGCCACCGCTTTGGTGAGCGTGACGATGAGGTTTGCCATTTTGATGAGCTCCACGAGGATCTGGGACATATAGTTATACAGCGCAACGACTTTGCCCTGCGTGAGTATGCCCGCATCCACTCGCAACGCTCCGATCCAGATGAGCACGATCGTTGCCGCATTGATGACGGCGTAGGTGAGCGGATTCATGAGCGCAGAGATGCCGCCTACGAATTTCTGACTCTTATAGAGCTTTTGGTTGCGGACGGAAAAATCGGTTTTTTCGTCTTCTTCCCGACAGAAAGCACGGATGACGCGCACGCCCGTCAGGTTTTCCCGTGTGGAGAGGACCACGCCGTCCAGATTTGCCTGCGCCTTTTTATAGAGCGGAATGGTGACGAGCATGATGCCGAACACGATGACGCAGAGTACGGGAATGGCGACCATAAACACCGTAGCGGAAATGAGGTCGAGTGCGAGCGCCATGACGAGCGCGCCGAACACGATGAACGGGGAGCGCAAAAATAACCGCAGAGTCAGATTCACGCCCGACTGCACCTGATTGACGTCGCTGGTCATGCGGGTGATCATGGTAGACGTGCCGACCTTGTCGATTTCCGCAAAGGAGAGCGAGTGCATTTTTTGGAAGAGGGAATGCCGGAGTTTGGTGGCAAACCCCACCGCCGCTTTTGCCGAAAAATATTGCGCCGTGACCGAGCTGAAAAGCCCGACCAATCCCAGCCCGACGAGACATAAGCACATACGGATGACGTATCCCTTGTCCGCCGTGGCGATGCCCCGATCGATAATGGCGGAGACGATGAGCGGCACGATCAGCTCGAAGGACGCTTCCAGCATTTTAAAGAGCGGCGCAAGGACCGACTCCTTTTTGTAATCTTTTAAATATACCAATAACTTTTTCATAAAAACTCCGTAAATACGAACCGTCTGCACCTATTATAGCACCTATTTTGCGAAATGGAAAGCAAAACCGTGCCAAAAAATAAAACCCTGTAAAAAAATAACAAGTTGCCGAAACGTCTTTTCCGACAACTTGTTTTTTTGTTTATTGCTCTACCTGCTTGATTTGCTTGCGCA
>CAMAGA010000148.1 GCA_945833955.1 uncultured Clostridia bacterium | reverse complement strand
CTCAGTCAGCTTCGCTTTGGCTCGCTGACAGCTCCCTCATCAGATGGAGCCAAGGCAAAGGAATTTCTTATTCTATGCATTCAACTGCAACGAGGCAATTGCTGCCGGGTCTCTCCCTCGGTCAGCTTCGCTTTCCGCTCGCTGACAGCTCCCCCGAAGGCGAGAGCCTTGCAAGCCACTGTGAATCCGTGCTTTACCGAATCTTTCAAGTCAGAAATTGTCACGCCTTGCCTTTCTTCGTATGTTCCGCCCGAAAAACGGAGTCTCCCGTTTGGGAAATACGCCCCCGAATTTTCCCACGAAAAAAAGCGGACTCTTCCAAAGAAGAATCCGCTTACAATGATTGCAACCAAAATTAGTCTTTTGCTTCTCTGATCTTTGCGGCTTTACCGGTAAGACCACGGAGATAATAGAGTTTTGCTCTTCTGACTTCACCCTTCTTGACAACGACGATGCTTGCCACCTTCGGGGAATAGAGCGGGAAAACTCTTTCGACTGCAACGCCGAAAGAAAGTCTTCTGACGGTGATCGTTTCACGGATACCGCCGTTCTTGCGTGCCATCACTACGCCTTCGTAGTTCTGAATTCTTTCCTTGCCGCCTTCGATGATCTTGTAACCGATACGAACGGTATCGCCTACACGGAAGTCGGGGATGGTTTTGTTCAATCTTGCAGCTTCGCCTGCTTCGATCTTTTCGATTAATCCTTTCATTGCTCTGCCTCCATTAATATCAAGACGTTCACGGTCATAGACTCCCTATACCGGCGGACCGCCTCGTAGCTTTACTATTCTATCATGATCCGAGGCAAAAGGCAAACGATTTTCCCGTACTTTTCGGTATTTTTTAAGATTTTTGCATATTTTTTTTACGTTCCGCCTGCAATCGTTCGTATCGGGCTTTCGTGGCGATGCCGCCCCGAAGGTGCCGCTCCCGTAAGTTCTTATCCAGCACTTCCCGTACCTGACGGTAAAGGAGCGGGTCGCACTTTGGCAGGCGTTCGGAAATATCCTTATGCACCGTAGATTTGCTTACCCCGAACTTTGCCGCCGCCGAACGCACCGTGCCGCCCGTTTGTATTATGTATGCGGCGCACATTGCCGCCCTTTCCCCGATCGTTTCCCACATACTGCAATAGCCTCCTTTGGGTTACTGCAATATATTTATGACCGATTTTGTCGGATTATGAATCCTGTTTTTTACGGAACAGCCGCACTATGCTCCATTCCTGCCAGAACGTTTTCACCTTCCCCTTGAACAGCCGCATGATACCGTTTGCCGCCAACACGCCCAAGACGCCCCCGACTGCGCCGAACAGGAACCCGAACAGCACGTCCGAAGCGAAATGCACCATCAGGTACACCCTCGCCATACCCATGACGAGCGGATAGAAAAAGAACGCCCACGACCACTTTTTGGGCAACGAGAAAAAGAGTGCGATTGCCGTTGCCATGCTTGCCGTGCTGTGCCCCGAAGGGAAGGAGTACTCGCTTTCCGTCTGCGCCCCTGCCGCCAGCCACCAGTCGTAATAGTCCGTGCCTTCCGTAAAATACGGACGAGGACGCGCTACCAGCGGCTTTATAAGCAGGTTGGTAAAGATCGCCCCGACGGCAATGGCAAAGAGCATACGGAAGCCGACCGACCTCGTTTTTTGAAACAGGAGCAGAATAAGCCCCGTGAGAATGAGCGGAATGCCGCCCTTGCTCGTGAGCGAAAAGAGATTGAAAAAGACGTTCCCGAAAGCCGTCTGTACGCCGTGCATCGCCGCCGCCAACGTGTGGTCGTAGGATGCAAAAAAGGTATTCAGCCAGTCTGCCATAAAAAATTTTTCTCCTTGGTTCGTAGTATGTGTATCCGCACGTTTTTTAAACGGACTTATACAGTTTATACGGTTTGCCCCCCTCGGCGAATCCGAGCAACAGGCGCATTCCTGCGGTTAAACGGGTTAACCATTTGCAGCCTGCGCATTCCTGTGATTTGAAATGCCCCGCTTGCCTTTTGCCGCATTCCTGCGGTTTTTAAACGAGTTTTTCCCCTCGGGATACGAGCGTAACCGTGAACTTGCCCCGATTGAATACGATATAGGCGTAATTTTGCTCGTAACGGTTGAAGGAACCGGGGTTGACGAGCGTAACGCCTTCCACTTGCGTAACGAGCGGCTCGTGCGTGTGCCCGTAGAGCGCAAGAGCGCACCCCCTGCGCTTTGCCTCCGCCGCCAGATCGGCAAGCGACTTTTTAACCCCGTAGAGATGCCCGTGGCAGAAAAAGACGTCCACCCCCTCCACGGAGAGCTCCGCTTCCCGCATTCCGTAACAAAAATCGCAGTTGCCGACCACCTGATGCACCTTCATCGGATATTCCTTGCGGACCTCCCGCATATCGTGGAAGCCGTCCCCGAGGTGGACTACGTAATCGTTTTCCGCAAATCTGCCCTGCATGGCGCGCACGCCGTCCGCATTGCCGTGCGAATCGGAAAGGACGATCATGGTTTTCATCGTTTTACACCTCTCTTCGGATCTTTTCCTTCAGCCCCATCATCGCGCGGTAACGGTGGGAAACGGCGTTCTTTTCCTCGTCCGTCGCCTCGCCGAAGGATTTACCCAGCTCGTCGCTGAAAAAGATGGGGTCGTAGCCGAAGCCGTTCGTGCCGTGGCGTTCCGTCAGGATATGCCCGTCCGTTCTGCCCTCGAAGCAGAAAAGGGAGCCGTCGGGCTTGGCGATCGCCATGGCGCTGATATAGTGCGCCGCGCGGTTTTCCTTGCCTTCCATGAGCTTTAAAAGAAGGTCGTTGTTCGATTCGTCGTCGCCGTGTTCGCCGTTGACGCCGGAAAAGCGTGCGCTGTACAGCCCGGGCGCCCCGTCCAGTGCGTCCACGCACAGCCCCGAATCGTCCGCCATGGCGATCATGTTGTACTTTTTACAGATGAATCTTGCCTTGATGATGGCATTTTCCATGAACGACTCGCCCGGCTCGTCTATATCGCCGTCAAAGCCGATCTCCTTCATGGATACGATGGTATAATTGCAAAAAATTTGTCTGAATTCCTTTAACTTGCCGCGATTGCTCGTAGCGGCGACGATTGTCTGCATACGTGTTTCTCCCGTATAAAAAAATTTTTATTCTAACCCGTACGGCCAACCGACGAGGCTGCCGACGTCATATAGCTTGGTATACCCGAGTGCCTGCAACTTTTGTGCGGCGAGCGCGCTGCGCCTGCCGGAACGGCAATATACGAGGACGGGCGCATCCTTATCGGGCAAAACTTCCGCCGCCGATTCGGCGGTGATTTCGTCCACGGGCAAAAGCACGGCGTCCTTTGCGTGACCCGTGCAGTACTCTTCTTCCTCCCGCACGTCCACGATCACGCTCTGCGGCTTATCCAGAATGCGTTTTGCCGTTTGAAAATTTACTTTTACGATCATAGCGTATCTCCCACGCAAATATTATAGCATCGATTCCCCCGCCCGTCAAGCAAAAAGAAAGGCAGCGGAAACAATCGCTCCCGCCGAAGTCAAAATTGTTTTATGGTAAAAAATCCTTTGCGTGTTCCTGAAAAAATCGGAAGTACGCCTGCACGTTGGCAAGCTCCGTCCACTTTTTCACGTCTGCGACTTCCTCGTCCAAATCGTAAATTTTTGCGCCCCGCATGGCGAGGAGAAATGGCGAATGCGTGGCTATGATGAACTGACAGTTGAAATATCTTGCGGAGTCCCCGATGAATTTTTGCAGTTCCGGTTGCTTTATCGGGGAAAGGCTGTTTTCCGGCTCGTCCAAAAGATAGAGGCGGTTTTCGGTTATCTTTTCCGTAAAGTATAAAAAGGCATTTTCGCCGTTGGAGCGTTCCCGCACGTTATCCGCCAGATTTGCCCGCACGTATTTGGATTGCGTTTTGCTCCTTGCCTGATTGACCCGTTTCAGCTGTTCGTAGTCGTCCAGAGAACGCATCCGAAAGGGCGTGTATTTGTCGTGGAGAT
>CAMAGA010000147.1 GCA_945833955.1 uncultured Clostridia bacterium | reverse complement strand
AACTCCATGCAGGTTCAACTCCTGTTGACCGCACCAGAAATAAGCTGGTAACTTTTGTTACCAGCTTATTTTTGTACTGGAATAATCAACAGGAGTTGAGGGTGGGAGGCAATTTCCGATAGGAAATTGGGTTGCTTTGAAAACTTGAATAATAGAAAAGTTGAAGAGCAACCGAAAACGTCCGGTGGACGTTTTCCCGGGGCGTGCCGCTAAAGGCACAACTCCTGTTGACGTATTTGCTGCCGATTTTTTTTGTTCACAAAAAAATCGGCAAAGATTTGGATGTTAAAGACTTTCAGATATACGAAAATGCAACAGGAGTTGAGGGTGGGAGGCAATTTCCTCTCTCCACTGTTTTTTTCAAAACAGTGGGGGAAATGGGTTGCTTTCAGCTGCTTGCAATTTTTTGCCTGCAAAAAATTACAAGCATAAATGAGGAGGAATACTTTAATGAAAAGGGTAAAGCAGGGCAAAGAGCGCGGATTTGCGGCGTTGGGCAAGGGGCTCGCAAATTCGCACATAGAAAAAGTCGATTCCGTCCTGATTCAAAATAAAAACGGCAGCCCCCGTTGCAACGTGCCCCTACCGATATAAAAAATAAACGTTTGATCATATCCGATTGACAAATTCCGAAAAAGATGTTATAATAAAGGAAAAAAGAGGGAGGGAACGGATATGTCGGAACGGGTTTACGCCGCCATTGATTTAAAATCTTTTTATGCGTCCGTGGAGTGCATCGAACGAAAGATAGATCCGCTGGGCGTGCACCTTGTGGTGGCGGACGAAAGCCGCACGCAAAAGACCATCTGCCTTGCCGTTTCCCCCTCGCTGAAAGCCTACGGCATCCCCGGCAGAGCGAGACTGTTTGAAGTGCAGGAAGCCGTGCGCAAAATCAACGCCGAACGCCGCCAAAAAGCGCACGGGCATCGTTTTACGGGAAAATCCCACGTAGACGCCGAACTGCAAGCCGACCCCTCTCTCGAACTGGATTTTATCGTCGCCACGCCGAGAATGGCGCTCTACATGGATTACAGCAGCAGAATTTACGATATCTACCTGCAATACGTTGCCGCAGAGGATATGCACGTCTACTCGATAGACGAGGTCTTTTTAGACCTGACCGACTACCTGCCCCTCTACCGATGCACGGCGCACGAATTGGTGCGCCGCATGATTCGGAGCGTTCTGCAACAGACGGGCATCACCGCCACGGCAGGCATCGGCACCAACCTCTACCTTTGCAAAGTCGCCATGGATATCATGGCAAAACACACCGCTCCCGATTCCGACGGCGTGCGCATTGCCGAGCTGGACGAGCTTTCCTACCGCAAAAATCTTTGGTCGCATACCCCCATCACCGACTTTTGGCGCGTGGGCAGGGGGTACGCCGCCAAGCTACGGGAACACGGCATTCTGACTATGGGCGATATAGCGCGCTGTTCCACCGTACCTGCGGGTGCGTGGAGCGAAGCGTTGCTGTACGACTTATTCGGAGTCAATGCGGAGCTCTTGATCGACCATGCGTGGGGCGTGGAACCCTGCACCATGGCGGACGTTCACACCTATAAACCGCAATCCAACAGTCTGGGGCAGGGTCAGGTTCTGGCTTGCCCTTACGAACACGAAAAGACCAGACTCGTCGTAAAAGAGATGGCGGATATGCTCGCTTCCGATCTGGTAGCAAAGGGAGTAACGACCGATCAGATTGTATTGGATATCGGGTACGACGTAACTAACCTCACCGAATCCGCACGCAGGAGCGGTTATGTCGGGGAGGTCGTCTCCGATCGCTACGGCAGAAAAATCCCCAAACACGCACACGGCACCACGCATTTAAAACAGCGATGCGCCTCTACCCGAATCATCATGGAAGCCACCCTGCAACTGTTTGACGAAATCGCCGACCCGAAGCTGTTATCCCGCAGATTAAATATTACAGCAATGAACGTGCAGAGCCGATCTGCGCCGCAGACGGAACCGCCGCAACAACTGAACTTTTTTACCGACTACGCCGAGGAAGCCAAGCGCAAAGAGCAGGAGCAAGCCGCCTTGGAAAAGGAACGAAAGGTGCAAAATACCTTGCTTTCCATTCAGAACAAGTACGGGAAAAACGCCATCGTCATGGGCATTCATTTAGAGGAAGGCGCCACGGCAATGGATCGGAACGGAAAAATCGGAGGGCATAAGGCATGAACGAATACGACGATCTGCTCTTTCTCCCCCGCCCCGCCTCGCATCGGAAAAAGATGCCCCTTTCGGACAGGGCGGCTCAGTTTGCGCCCTTCAAGGCGTTGGTCGGGCTCGAAAATACCTTGCAGGAAACCGCACGCACCACCGAGGAAGAATCGGAACTTTGCGAAGACGAACTGGAAAATATAGATCGGGCTTTCGCTCGCCTGAAAAGCCTTTTACCTACCTTGCCGAAGGTACGGATCACCTACTTTCAAAAAGACCTGCGCAAAGACGGCGGCGCATACGTTACCAAAGAAGGCAACGTGCGACGCATAGACGAGGCGCACCGAAAGCTCATTTTTAGCGATGAAACGTCCGTATCTATGGACGGTATTTCAGAAATAATTTTATTATAAGATAAGGAGCAAATTTTATGCACTACACCGCTTGCGAATGGAAGATTTTTGCAGGACGGACGATTTACGGCAAACTGTATCGTCCCGATCCCAAGGACAACACCGCCCCCGATACCCTCGACACCCCCGAAAGCCACGCAACGCCGCCGTACCCTGTTGTCATATTCAGCCACGGTTATAACGGCTGCCACGCTGATTTTGAACGGGAATGCTCGTTCCTTGCCGAGCACGGCATCGCCGCCTACGCCTTCGACTTTTGCGGCGCTTCTACCCGCTCCAAAAGCGACGGCAATTCTCTCCTGCTTACGCCGTTCACTATGAAGGACGACCTGCTCGCCGTAGTAGAGGCAATTTCCGCTCTGGATTTTATAGACAGAAACAAAATCACCCTGTTCGGCGGAAGTCAGGGCGGCTTCGTGTCCGCTTTGGCGGCGGAAGAAGCGAAAGAAAAGATTCATTCCCTCATTTTGTGCTACCCTGCGCTCTGTATCCCCGATAACTGGCAGGAACGCTTCCCTTCCTTAGAGGACATCCCCGAAGCGGTGGATTTCTGGGGCTTGCGATTGGGCAGAGCTTACTTTGCAAGCATTCACGGTTTTGACGTATTTGCAAATATCGGAAAGTACGATCGGAACGTGCTCATCGTACACGGCGATCGGGATGAGATCGTGCCGCTCTCCTACTCCGTTCGGGCGCAGAAAGTTTACCCCCATGCGGAATTATACGTTCTCCCGGGCGAAGGGCACGGCTACACCCCCGAAGGAATCAACGCCATGCTTTCCGTTATGTTACCGTTTTTGAACCGTTGCGAATAACGTTTTTAAACCATTCCGAATAACTCCGCCGCACTATCCGCCTTCCGTTTTCAGAATCGTTCCCGATATCTCCCAACCTTTACTCTATGCAAAAACAAGCAAGCCGCCGGGTTTCCGTAGAAACTCGGCGGCACCGTTCTTGTAATACCGGCATATACAGCCTTCCGTGAACGCTGAAAAAGCATCGAAATAGCCACAGCGAAGGCATAGCATCCTTTTCAAAATTCGTTAACGATTGTTCTCCTCTTTATCCGTTACGCTTTCCCCGTCTATCTCCCGTTCAATGGGAATCGCCTTTTGGCGCAGGTCTTTCAGCAGTTTGTTGTGGATCATCACCCCGACAGCCATCGGCACGATAGACGAAACCGACCACAACGAAGCGGGGAAGAGTACGGCGAGTACCCAGCTAAGCACAATGCTTACGGCAAGAAAGATAAAATATACTTTGCCCTTGTATTTACTAAAATCCTCGTATAAGTTATACCATTCCAGATTTTTGGCGTATTCGGGGTTAGCTTTCAGCTCTGCCTTCTGCTTCTTTTCCACGGCGCGCAATTTGCTATTCATGGGCAAGGAAAACAGCATTGCGGAGCCCATCAAAGCAGTAAAAACCACGGGCATAGCGTACCCCGAAATATCTTT
>CAMAGA010000146.1 GCA_945833955.1 uncultured Clostridia bacterium | reverse complement strand
CAATTACCTCTTCTGGGATAAAGAGGCAAATCGGGTAGTTCTGGCAGGTCTGAATGAAACCGGTATCGTTTTAAACAACGACCCTTCGGAAGAAGCGGTAGTGGCACTTGCGGAAGGAGAAAGCTCTAAGGGAACTCTTCTCACTGCCAATATTTTAGCTCCGGAAATGTTCGTAGAAGGGTATTATTTCATTTCTACGGCTTCTGCGGACGGCTTTGCGCAGGCAATCAGCAATATCCGTAACGGTAAAGATATTGATGCGAATCTGACCGAACTGGCAGGCATTCATAGCAGAGTCGGTGAAATTTTGGATAATTTTGCGGAAACGGCTGTCTTTATTGATAAGGACGGCAATCAGCAATTTAAAACGGGTGTTACCCAGGCGAACGTTACGACCATGATCGTCGGTTCGGAAACGCAGAATCTGGCGGCGGCAACCTTTGCGAATATCACTTCCATGAATATCAAGGTAATCGATATTCCTTCCAACGTTACTTCCGTAGCGGAAGGCGCAGTAGAAGCGATGAAGCCTTTGCTGTATGAGGAAGGAATCGTTATCACTTACGTTTCCGATGAATTGGTAAATAGCGTCAAAGAATCTTCCGCAGAAGGAAAAGACGACGTAGCGAATCTTTTGCTGAACGTTGTAGAGCGTAAGAGCAAAGTTAAAAAAGTAACCCTTGTCAGCAAATACGATAATTCCGTAATCGGCGAAGTCGTAATCGTCAATCAGGAGGAGAGCTTTACGATCAATTATGCTTTCCCGATGATCTATATCGGTTCCAATGTAAAAGAACGTGCATTTGAATTGACAGGTTATTCTTTGTATGAAGATGAAAGCGTAATCATTGCGATCGGTACGCAGAACTACACTCTGACGACTGAAGAAATCGGCTTGATCGATGCCGAAGGTACGCTGAAAATGTACGTTATGTTGCAGGAAAAAACTGCCGAAGTAAAGTATAACGATTGCTACTATGCGTGGAGTACTGCCCTGGAAATGTTGAATAACGGAAAAATCACTTCCGGTACGTTAATCACCATGGGTAAGGATGCGGTTCTTACGAAAAACGTAACGATTCCTTCGGGCGTAACGTTAGTCGTTCCCTATGCCGAAGAAAGTGAAACTGCATTCGTAAAGAATGAAGCCGGTCGTATATACTTCGATACGAACAACGGCGCAAACATGACGGCAAAACTGACTGTTGCGGAAGGCGTTACTCTGACGAACAACGGCACGATCACCGTCGGCGCATCTTTGGGTGCGATTGGCGGTTCGTATAGCTGTTATATTTCCGGCGGCTATGGTGTTTTGGAAGTCAACGGCGATTTAGTCAGCGGCGGTACGGTCAACGCTTACGGTTTCATCACCGGTAGCGGCAACATGACCGTAAACGGAACGCTTCTGGAAGCCTTGACTTTAGAAGACTGGCCCGGCGGTTCTGCTGTTGCAGGAATTAACAATGGTGGCACAGGTGAAGAGAACTTCTTCAACAACTGGACTATGAATAATGTGCGCGTAGCGACCAGATTGAATAGTACGGCTACCTATACGGCATATACGGACGTATATGTAAGCTCTTCTCACCAGGAAGGCACCGTTCTGTTTGTTGCTCCTTCTGATGCGCTCTTTATCCCCCAGAATGCGGACTCTTACGTAGTCAAGGAATACAATTCTGCCACGAAGGGCATTTCCATAACGGCACACGGAGATTATTTGGATAAGGCCCTTACGATGAGTATTGCCGGTTATAGCATTGACTTTGCAAATCGTCCTTTCCCCGTTTCCAATATGGATATCGTTGTGGCGAGCGGCAGTACGTTGCAATTGCTCAACAGCGGTTATAAGATCCTGCCCGGTTCCGATATTAAAGTAGAAGCCGGTGCAACGTTGACGGTCGGCAACAAGTTTGGCGTATATGCAACGTTTATGCGTACTTTCGAATCCGGTAAAGCGACTACAATGAAATATACTAATAGTGATAGTAAAGATGTAACGGTGTCTGCGAAAGTGTATCCCCAGGACAGACTGTCTGCAACTTTGCAGGTGCAGGGGACTCTGAATATTACGGCGAATGCTAAGTTCAGCGGATATATTCAGTTGCAGGGTGCAGGTATTGCGAATATCGACGCCTCCGCGACTTTGCAGACTGCCTTTAAAGAAGGTACCGGTTATAAATATTCTAGCACCAGCTATAAATTTGTAGCCTACGATATAGTAACGAGATATACTTACATCGACGTTTTGGTAGACGGTAATTCCAGAAAGGTCTTGCTTACGAAGGAAGCTTCCGAAATCGATACGACCAATACGACCAAGATGACGACGGACAGCACGGTCGGTACGGTGGCAAACGGATATCGTAAGGTGGGTTCCGTATATTATTACTATCTGTACGACCAGGCATATGATAACAATCAGATTACCGGTTTTGCAGGCGGTACGTACACTGCATGCGCATAATTTGCGTAAAAGATTGATTTTGCAATCGGAACAGGGGAAGAAACCCAAAGGGAGCTTCTTTCCCTGTTCTTTAATATAGTATTTATGAAAAGAAGCGATAGAGTTATTAAAACCGGACAAAAAATGACGGAGCAATTGGAAGGTCGGGTCTGGGAACTGGATTTTCTGCGCGGAATCTGTATTTTTTTGGTCTTATTGGAACACTTTTTGTACTGTTGGCTTTTTTTGCAATCATCGGTATATATTCGCGACGGTATGGTCGTAAATGCACTCAATTCGGTCGCGTATGCGTTGGAAAGAATTTCTTTTAAACCGATTATTGTAAGTATTACGCTCATCATTCTCTTTTTAATATCCGGTATTTCCACGACGTTTGTAAAAAAACCCTGGAAGCGCATTCTGCTATTGTGGGGCGTGGCTTACGGCGTAACGTTGCTCTCTCTTTTTTGCTATTTTGTTCTGCATTGGAACGTCCTCATTTATTTTGGAGCTTTGCATTTATATGCTCTGTGTGCCACGGTCTTCTTTTTGGTACAAAAGGGCGGCTTACCGACTTTGATTATGGTTACGTGTGCCATCTGGATATTTGCCATTGCACTGCAGGTCTTTCATTTTAAATTTGCATGGACAGGTTGGTGTTTGATCGGGCTACCTACGCAGACGCAATTATTCAGTACGGAGTTTTTTTATACGCTGGATTATTTGCCTTGGTTTATGCTGGGCGGCATTCTGGGACAAACGCTTTATAAAAATAAAAAATCTCTTTTACCAAAATTAGATTGTAAAGCGACCATGCCCGTTCGCCTTTTGGGCAAAAAAAGCGGGTTAGTCTATGTGGGGCATTTCATTGCAATGCCCGTTATCGTGTGCATTTTGATTTTTCTCATGGGGTTAATTTAATTATGAAAAGAAAGGATTTTAGTTTTCAAATCAATACAAAAAGTACGCATAAAGCGCCTTCCCGCAAAATGCTCGTGATTGTGGGTTCTGTTTTCGGAGGAGTGTTATTGGTAGCGGCAATCGTTACGTTTATAGTTTTGTCCGTGCTTTCCGGACCTTCGGGCAATATCAATATTAACGGCACTTATCGTGCCGAAACGGAGCAGAATTACGTATACCGGGAATATAAAGAATATTTTTCACAGGATACTTTAAAATCCCTGGCAATGGAAGATAATTTATCGGCGCACGGTTACTATGAGTTTTATAACGCTTTCGGCAGAATGATTCCTGAATTTTGCGGCACTTACGACGGCGAAAAGGAGCCGGAAGTATTGAAATCGGAGATTTTAGAAAGCTTTTCCAAAACCGTTTCCTATACGGAAGAAGCGCTTGCCAAGTGTACGTTAAAATTATATCAGCCCGTTTCGGAAATCGTCTTCCGCATAGATACGGTAACGATTGCGCAGGAAAACGTGCTTCTCAATGGTACTTTGGTGCAGGAAGAAGCAACGCCCTTCTCCTTAACCGGTACCTATACGCAGGCGGAAAACGGCACTCTTTCCCCCGTATTCACTTCGGAAGACGCAACGCTTTTACCTTTGATTAACGGCGTTTTTCAGTCTATGCGTTACGAATATTCGGTAGACGGAAATAACTCATACGTCAACGCAATTATTTTTGC
>CAMAGA010000145.1 GCA_945833955.1 uncultured Clostridia bacterium | reverse complement strand
TTAGTGCATAAATATCATTGTGAAAAAATTTTCCCGAAAAATAAAAATTGTGTGAAAATCAAGGGGCATTTTTGTTGACAATCGAGGTTGCAATCCATATAATTATAGTAAAATTTCCTATATAGTAAAAATTCCTATAAACGTGGGAAGGGTTCCCATATTCCCAAAAACGGAAACGGGAAGGATTTTTATCATTACGGAAACGGCAATCGGTAAAAAAGTCGGGGAGAGAAGCTTTCCGATACTTTGAAACATTTTTCATGGAGGTCAACAAAATGAATCTTTCCAAACGAAGAAGAGCGTTTACCTTGGTAGAGCTCGTGATCGTAATCGCAGTCATCGGTATTCTGGCTGCGGTGCTGATCCCTACGTTCGCCACGGTAATTAAAAACGCAAACATTGCAAAAGACAAGGCGACTTGTCGGAATATGAATGAAATTTTAGCAGTCAGCACGGTGGATCAGGTACATACCGTAGCCAACATCATCGCCTTTGCGGAAGAAGATCCCAATGCGAAGATCATAGCCGTCAGAGATATTCTGAAGGCAGGCGGCGTTTCGGAAGAAAACTTCAAAGCGGCGACGGACGGATATTTGTTCCTGTACTATCCCGAAGATAACGTGATGTTGCTTGCAGAAGGCAGAGAAGCCATCGTCTTCCCCGAAACTTATACCACGGCTGCTACGATTGATCTTTCTATGCTTGCCGATCTGGACCCCGCAGGCGATCCCGTTATCCCGCACGAACACGAATATGATACCAATCGTGTGGTAGTACCGGCAACCTGTACGGAAAAGGGTAGCGTTTCCAGCACCTGCTCCGTTTGCGGCAAGAGCTATTATGAAGAAATCGAGGCGCTCGGTCATGACTATCAGGTAAAAAATGTGGTTGCTCCCACCTGCACGACGCAGGGCTATACCGTATACGAATGTTCCCGTTGCCACGATACGTATAACGGAGACGAAACGGAAGTAGTCGCCCATACCGCTGCCGAAGCAGTACGGGAAAACGAAGTAGCGGCAACCTGTACGGCAACCGGATCTTATGACGAAGTCGTTTACTGTTCTGAATGCCATGCGGAGATTTCCCGGACGCCGCAAACGAGCCCGATTGACCCCGTGGCGCACAGCTTTACGAACTTTGAATATGATAACAATCAGGCGTGCGAGGTAAACGGAACCAAGACGGCTACCTGCGACCACGGTTGCGGCGCAACCAAGACGGTAGACGACGATGCGCATACCGCACTCGGTCATAGCTTTACGAATTATGTTTCCAATGACGACGCAACCTGCACGGCAGACGGCACCGAAACGGCTACCTGCGATCGTTGCGATGCAACCGATACGAGAACGGTTGAAAATTCCGCACTCGGTCATGATTATACCAAGTATGTTCCGAGTGAGACGGAAGTAAACAAACATGACGTTGTATGCTCCAGATGCGATAATAAAGAGAAAACGGAAGATTGTGATTTTGAAAACGCTACTTGCAAGCAATGCGGTGCAAAGCAAAAGCTGAGCATTACCTGGGATGATACCACCTATGACGTAACCATGGACGGCAACGGAGTAGCTACAGGCGTTACCGTAGAGTACGGTACGAATCATACCTTTAAGGTAACGAGAGAAGGCTATACCGTAACAACTGTTAACGGAGTTTCTGTAAATGCATCCGGAGAAGTAACGCTCACGATTACCGCCGATACTGTTTTGACGATCGAAGCAGAAGAAGCCGTAAATAACGTAGAATATACCGTAAACTTCAAAGATACCTGGAACGATGAAACGACAAGCGGAACCATTACGTTAGCGGAAACGACGAGCATTACCGCAGCACAGGTTGCAAGCATTGCGCCGGATGGTTGGGTAGCAAGCACTGATTCCGCAACGGTAAATACAGAAACGAATGCGGTTACCTTTAACGGCGAAAGACACAGAGAGATCGATTCCGCAGATTATACGGTTATCACGACCGAAACAGGTCTGTACCACATGAGTGGTGTAACCAGCGGTGTAGCATCGGATGATGCGGCAAGGAATGCATTGAGTAAAAATTATGTTCTGGACAATAATATCGCCTTGACTTCTGAGTGGTATCCGCTTGGTCGGGCAGAGAATACGAACATTATTTTCAGCGGTATCTTAGACGGTGCAGGAAATACAATTTCTGGACTGAATATGGATTATGAATTTAACAATGTCGGATTGTTCGGATATACGGCAGGTACGATTCGCAACTTGAATATAAATGCTACAAAAGTTGCCGGGTATCTTTGTGTAGGCGTCGTGGCAGGTCGTGCGGTTGGTGGAACCATCTCTAACGTGCACGTTACGGTTTCCGAGCAGGTTCGTTCGTACTCCAATTCAGATAGCTGGAGTTCTGTCGGTATCAGCAGAGCTTCTGCCATTGGCGGCATCGTCGGGCTTATGGATAACAGTGCAAAAGTATCCTTGTGCAGCTTTAAGGGAACGGTAAACGGATACGCTTTTAGTAACAACCGTCAAAGCGGGGGAAGCGTCGGCGGTATCTGCGGTTTGATGCTCCTGGGTACGATTGAAAAGAGTTGGTATGAAGGCAGTTTGAATTCTGCATGGAATAGTGGCTATGCAGGTAATAACATCGGCGGTATTGCCGGGGCGGCTCTCAGTACTTCCATCATTGAAAACTGCCATGCCTATGTGGATTATATCAACGGTTATGATTGGGAAGGCGGCATCGTAGGGAATGCAAGTTCGACCGTACAGTTGAAATATTGTTGGGCTTTTGTAGTCAATGGCGGGACCTACTATGGGAATTATATCGGAGAAATCTGTCCTTCTAGTTTGAATTCTACGGTAACCGATTGCTATTATAGTCCGGATTCTTGTATCGCAGGAGGTAAGGGTACTTCCACAAGTACGCTTGGAAACGGTGGAACGCTTACTGGGTTTGATACTTCTATTTGGGCATTCGATGCCAATTGGCCGTATTTGATTGAAAACGTCTGATAAGACAGAAAAAATTATTTTTGCACATTCGACAAAAAGAAGCAGGTACTTTTTGAAAGTATCTGCTTCCTTTTATGCTATTCTTTTGCAAGCGGTACTCCATTCGGAGAAACAAAGCGTGCGTTATTCCAGGCTGTCTATAAACTGCTTGGCGCAACGGGGACTTCTGCCGCCCCGTTGCAGTGCGTAACGCTCTGCAAGAGAACATAATTTTTCGTCGTCCATCTGTATCTTGCGTTCGCGCGCCAACTGCCGCACGATGGAAAGGTACTCTTCCTTGTTCGTGGTGGAAAACAGCACTTTGAGACCGAAACGGTCGGAAAGGGAGAGTTCTTCTTCCAATGCGTCGCTCGCATGGAGATCGTCTTCCCGCTCGCAGTTCTTCTCCCGCACGATATGGCGGCGGTTACTGGTAACCACGATCAGCACGTTGCCGCACTGCCCCGAGATATCGCCTTCCATGGCGGATTTCAGCGTAGAGAAATAGGGATCGTTTGCGGAAAGGGAGAGATCGTCTATAAATACTATAAAATGCAACGGCTCCGAGGCGAGGCGTTCGGCAAGGTCGGAAAGGGAAGAAAGCTCTTCCTTTCTGATCACCACGAGGCGCAGTCCGCACCGATAGTATTCGTTTAAAACGGCGTGCACGGTAGAGGACTTCCCCGTACCTTTATCCCCGTAGAGCAGCATATTGGCATAGGGCAGACCGTGCAGAAAGCGTTCCACGTTGCAACGGATCACCTGCTTTTCCGCCGCATAGTCCTTAAGGTCGGTCAGGGAAATATGTCTGCAACCCCGGAGCGGCGTCAAACGCCCCTTTTTCCAGGCGAAAGCGCGAGTGCCGACGAATATCCCGTAGCCGTTTTCGGCGAAAAAGCAACAGAGTGCCTGCAGAGTCTTTTCGTTTGCCCAGTTCCCGAAGAAGGGCGGTTCGGCTGTGCCGAGGCAAAAATCTTCCCCGACAAAGCACAGCTCGTACAAAGAGCGGTAAATACAGGCAAGATCCGAAAGAAGCGCGCGCCGCACGAAAGGGGAAGGGTCTTTTCGGAATGCGCAACAACGGGCAAACGCATTCTCGTTGCAGAGAATTCTTTGCGCAACGTATGCGGCGAAATTGTCTGCGGCGTCCG
>CAMAGA010000144.1 GCA_945833955.1 uncultured Clostridia bacterium | reverse complement strand
AACACGTGATTCCGAAAAAATGGAAAAATCGGGAACGCCCGGTACTCGTCAATAACTGGGAGGGCACGGAGTTTCACTTTAATCGGGAAAAGATTCTGGAAATTGTAAAATGCGCGGCGCAGGTCGGTGCGGAACTGTTCGTTCTGGACGACGGTTGGTTCGGCAAAAGGGACGACGATACGTCCTCCCTCGGGGATTGGACGGACTACGTTGAAAAGACGGGCGGAATCGGCTATCTTTCCGCCGCCGTCCGCAATATGGGCATGAAGTTCGGTATCTGGGTGGAGCCGGAAATGATCTCCGAAAATTCCGTTCTCTACGAAAAGCACGCCGACTACGCCATGAAGGTTCCCTTCCGTACGCCCGTGCGTATGCGCAATCAGCTGATGCTCAACCTTGCGGACGAACGGGTGCAGAATTACGTGGCGCGGGCGATTTCCGCCGTGATCAACGAGTGCAAAGCCTCCTACGTAAAATGGGATTATAACCGATTTATGACGGATTGCTACGGCAAAGGCGTTGCCGGGGGAGAATATTATCATCGGTATATGCTCGGCCTCTACTCCGTGCTGGGCAGGCTGACGGCGAAATTCCCCGAGGTGCTGTTTGAGTCCTGTGCGTCGGGCGGCGGCAGGTTCGACTTGGGTATGCTGGCGTTTATGCCGCAGACGTGGACGAGCGACAATACGGACGCACGGGAACGGCTCGCCATTCAGGCAGGCACAAGCTACGGCTATCCGCAACATACGATGGGCAGCCACGTATCCGCTTCCCCCAATCTGCAAACGGGGAACAGCACGCCGCTGGAAACAAGGTTCAATATCGCCTGCGGCGGCTTGCTCGGCTACGAAATGGACATGACGAAGTGCAGCGAAGCGGAAATGCAGATTATAACCGAGCAGATCGCCTTCTATAAAAAATACCGCAATTTATTGCAATTCGGCACGCACTACCGTTTGGGTGACGCCTTTTTGGATAATGTTTGCGGCTATATGAACGTTTCTGCCGATCAGGACGAGGCAATCGCCGTGGTCTGCGTGCGGGAAAAACGCACGGGCAGAAGGGACTTAAGATTTCACCTCGTCGGCTTGGACCCTGCCGCCGTGTATTCCGTTACGCAAAGAAAGCAAAGCAACTACGGTTTCGTGCAGGAATTCACCGTCGGCGGGGACGTATTGATGAACGGATACCTGACGCTCGAAGGCATATTTGCCGATCAGGACGTATCGGAAAACAGCAATCCGCTCTATTCCCGTATGTATATTTTAAAGCGGCTGAGTCGGTATAAAAAGGGTAAACAAAAATAAAAAAGATTGCATTTTCCGCTTTAAAAAAATTATTTCGGGCACGTTCTGTTTGACGGAGTCAAAAAGACTATGGTATAATAACGTAGAAATTTTTGGCAAAGATAAGTAGAAGATAAAATGGCAGAAGAAATGGAAGAATTGAAAACAGAAGAAGCATCGGAACAGTCGGAAGCGATAGAAATTCCCGCCTCCTTTTTCCAGCGTAACCGCGTAGAAAACGGGGTTCTTTTGCGTTACCGGGCAAGAAGCCGAAACGTCGTCATCCCGGAGGGAATCGTCGCCATAGGCGACGGCGCATTTGCGGATTTTACCGCAATCACTTCCGTTACGTTCCCCGCAACGCTCCGCTCCATCGGGAGCGACGCCTTTGTCGGTTGCGACGAATTGATAGATCTCGTTCTGCCGGACGGCTTGGAAGCGATCGGGAACAGGGCGTTCAGCGGCTGTACCGCCTTGGAAACCGTAACCTTCGGCTCTGCCTTGACGATCATCGGCTCGGAGGCGTTCTTCGCTTGCGAAAATCTGCGCGTGATCGCATTGCCGGATACGCTCGTTTCCATCGGGGACGGCGCTTTTGCAGGTTGCGTAAATCTGCGTTCCGTCGCTTTCGGCAAAAATTTAGAGCGCGTCGGGCAGAGGGCATTTGCCGATTGCGAAGCCTTGGATATGGTGCGCCTCCCCGACGAATTGCAGGAAATCGGGCAGGGGGCTTTCCGTATGTGTACGGGGCTTGCGCTCGTTACGCTCGGTAAAAAGCTCAGCGGTATTCCGGCGGAAGCCTTTTTCGGATGCGAAAGTTTGGATTCGGTCGATCTGCCGCCTACGGTGGCGTTTATCGGGGATATGGCTTTTGCGGAGTGTTACGGGCTTTCCTTCGTTACCTTCGGCAGAAAGATTACGGCAGTGGGGCTTCGGGCTTTTGCCGACTGCAGAAGTCTAGAAAGTTTAAAATTGCCTGGCACGATCTTATCCATGGGCGTGGAAGTATTCGACGGTTGCACGGGGCTCACGGAGTTCACGTTCGGCGCAAAACCCGTGGAAGTACCGCCGCATACCTTCCGTAATTGCGTTCGGTTGCAAACGGTCAATTTAAGTAACTCCGTAACGGCGCTGGGGGACGGCGTGTTTGAAAACTGCGAGTCTTTGGAAGCAATCAAATTGCCCAAGTCTCTCCTCTCCATCGGAATCGGCGCATTCCTGAACTGTAAAAGACTGACGGAAATAGCTATTCCGCCCAAAGTCGAGTCCATCGGCAACGGGGCGCTCTATCGCTGTTCTTCCCTGTCGGAAATCCGCGTGGACCCTGCCAACGAGGCGTATTGCTCGCAGGAAGGGGTGCTGTTTGATAAGGACAAAACGACTCTCTATTGTTACCCCGCCTACAAACGGGAACGCTCGTACATAATACCGCAAACGGTAACGGCGCTGTCCTTCGGTGCGTTCTGCCTTTGCGAAAGGCTCATCAGCGTATATATCACGGACGGCATCCGCAATATAGACGAAACGATGTTCGTTGCCTGCAACAATCTGACGAACGTAATTTTCGGCAACGGCATCACCGAGTACGACCCGCAAATTTTTGCAGGCTGTAAAAACCTTGCACGCATCACCTTGGGGGACGGCTTCACCCGCATTCGGGAGGGGCAGTTTGCCGGTATGGAAAGTCTGACCGGCATCACGCTCGGTAAAAATATAACGGAAATCGAAAACGACGCTTTTGCCGGTTGCGTTAAATTAAATAATATCGAATTGCCGGATAAACTCGTCCGCATCGGGGAAAGGGCATTTGAAAACTGTACCGCCCTCTCCGTACTCGCCATTCCCGACAGCGTTACCCAAATCGGGGATCGGGCTTTCGGCGGATGGAAAAAGCAACAGCTTCGCTTTTTGGGCGGCAAGGAGCAGTATAAGAATATACCCGGGGAATGGAAAAAGACCACGAAGGCAAAAGTGCTGTTCAAATAATCCCCGCAAAAAAAATACGGATGCAAAAGGCGAGCCGTTCACGGCTCGCTTTTACTTTGCAACGAAAAACGGAACGCACAAAAAGCAGGGGGGTATCCATAGAAATCACCCCTGCTTTTACGGTCAGGTTTCATCGGTCGAACGAATTAAGAATAGCTTATAAAATCCGCTTTGGCAACCAGCGTATAGCCGCTTAAGGTATAGGCGTAAGGGGAATCTTTGGCGCCGCTCAAAGCAAAAGCGGTGTACAGGTCTATGCCGACGAGCGTTCCGTTTTCCGAAAGGCGCAAAACGGCAAGGTTATAGTAAAAGTCTTCGCCGCAAAGGTCGGCAATCGTGGCAACGACGGTCTTGGAAGTGATTTTAAAGAGGTATTCCCCGTTCGCTTCGTCATAGGCGTGGTAAATCGGATCGTTGCACAGGGCGGAAAGGCAAAACTTTGCGGTAAAATCCGCTCTGGTGCCTCGGCGGGCAGATTCGTTCGTGCCGTATACGGGCTGCAAATCCGAGTCGAAGGTGCAACGGTAATAATAATTTGCGTCGGCAATATAGCCGGATGCGGTCTTCTGTTTGTATACCGTATCTTCCGTTACCGTCGTCGTAAAAGTCCCGCCGCTTTGTTGCGTGTAGTCGGTAACGCGCAGGGAATAGCTTTTTACGGAACTTACGGTCTGCAGGCACAAGGCAAGCGCTTCCTTGCCGAGCCGTTCCCGATCGGCAGGTTCAACCGCTGAGGTCGAGGAAGAATCCGAACCGTCGGAGATATCGGCAGAAGCGAACGACGAATGGGAAGAGCTGTCGGAAGATAAATCCGAAGATGCGTCCGACGCCTGCATGGAAGATTCGCAAGCAATAAC
>CAMAGA010000143.1 GCA_945833955.1 uncultured Clostridia bacterium | reverse complement strand
ATTGTTTTCAAGGAATAATACCCGTCAACGTTTTCAAAATTTGCAATTTAAAATTATGGAACTTGGATATAGAACCTTGGATGTGACTTAATACGTTATGAGGGAAAAAATGAAAATCATGTTTGTTTGCCATGGGAATATCTGTCGCAGTCCGATGGCGGAGTTTATTTTTAAAGATCTTGCGGCAAAGCGGGGTATGGCGGACCGATTTATAATTGCATCTTCCGCCACAAGCACGGAAGAAATATGGAACGGCATCGGCAATCCCGTCTATCCACCCGCTAAAGCGGAGCTTGCTAAGCACGGGTTGTCCTGCATAGGCAAGCGTGCCGTGCAACTGCAAAGGAGCGACTACGGCAAATACGATTTGTTCGTCGGCATGGACGGCGCCAATATCCGAAATATGCTCCGTATTTTCGGCGGGGACCCGGACGGAAAAGTGCGTAAACTGATGAACTATACCGACAGGGGCGGGGACGTTGCCGACCCGTGGTATTCCGATCGGTTTGACGTGGCATATCGGGATATTTACGAGGGATGTACGGCGCTTTTGGATGCCGTTTTAAAACAGAACCGACAAGAAAAGTGAGGTATTTTTGATGATTGAAGTGGTAGCAGCCCTCATTTGGCAGGGCGATAAATTCATGATCTGCCAACGCCCGGCACATAAGGCGAGGGGACTGCTTTGGGAGTTTGTCGGCGGCAAGGTCGAAAAAGGCGAAACCAAAGAACAAGCGCTTGTGCGGGAGTGTCGGGAGGAACTGGCCGTAACCCTTGCGGTCGGCGACGTGTTTATGTCCGTAGTCCATGCTTATCCCGATATTACGGTGCATCTGACGCTGTTCAACGCGACCATCGCCGAGGGCATTCCGCAAAAGCTGGAACATAAAGACGTCCGATGGATTACGCCGAGCGAGATTCCAAACTATGCATTCTGCCCGGCAGATGAAGAAATACTCGATCGGATTACCCATGCCTGCGGAGATGAACAATGATAAAAGAACTTATCCACGACCCGATTTTTCTTGCAGGGAAGTCGGAGGTTGCTACAAAAGAAGATTTACAGGTCGTAAACGACTTGCTCGACACGCTGATGGCGCACAGGGAAACCTGCGTCGGTATGGCGGCGAATATGATCGGCGTTCAAAAACGCATCATTGCATTTCGGGACGAAAGCGGACGATCTCCCCAATATACGGTTATGCTCAACCCGGAGATTATTCGGAAAGACGGCGTTTACGAAACCGAGGAAGGCTGTCTGTCTCTCCTCGGCGGACCTCGTAAGTGCAAACGATACGAGAGAATCAAGGTGCAGTATCAAACCGCTGAAATGCAAACACGCATCAAAACCTACACCGCTCGGACGGCACAGATCATTCAGCATGAAGTTGACCATTGCAACGGGGTCTTGATATAAAGCAGAAATGCTTTTGCATATAAGAAAGAGGCATTGTATGAAATACCCGATCAACAAAGAATTTTTTCCTTATTCCCGCTTTGCGCCGCCGATACAGAATGCTAAAATCGCAGGCTGGATGGGCTCGATGATGAAGCCGCCTCGGTGGATCCGACACGACCGAGAGGTATCGGTCACGAAAAAGTACGGCACAAGCTTCGACGGTGCAGAGGTTGAAATATTGCTCTTCGAGCCTTACGGCATGGAGAAGCCTGCGCCCTGCCTTGTGTATTACCACGGCGGCGGATTCTTCTTTGGCGGTGCGGGATATCACTACAAATTGGCAAAGCGTTACGCCTTGGAAACGCCCTGTAAGGTCGCATTCGTGCAGTACCGACTGGCACCGAAAAATCCGCATCCTATACCTTCGGAAGACTGTTATGCGGCACTCCGTTGGACGTTCGAGAATGCGGAAGAACTGAACGTGGATAAAACGCAAATTGCCGTTGGCGGCGACAGCGCAGGCGGCGCGCTGGCGGCGGCCGTATGCCAGATGGCACGGGACCGAGGCACGGACAGGCCCCTTTTTCAGCTCCTCGTTTATCCCGTCATCGACCGCAGAATGCAGACCGAGTCCTGCCAAAAATACACCGACACGCCCATGTGGAATTCGAGGCTCTCCGCAAAGATGTGGCAAGGATACGTGCAGGACGGGAATGCACCCGATATCGCTTACGCTTCCCCCATGGAAGCAACGTCCTTTCACGATTTGCCGGGCGCATACGTGGAAACGGCAGAATTCGACTGCCTGCACGACGAGGGCGTGGCTTATGCCGAAGCACTTTGCCGAGCGGGAATCATGGTAGAACTGAATGAAACCAAAGGCACGATGCACGGCTATGACGTCGTGGAAAAAGCTCCGACCGCAAAGGCGTCGGTCTCGGCACGCATAAAGTATATGCAAAGTTGCTTTTATGGTGATAACGACCACGGAAACGAAAACAAACGATAGCCTGCATTTACGTTCGGACCGGGTGGGATAGGGAAGTCGGATGAACCGTTTGAGAATCGACCGATTTTGTGTAAGGTAACTACCCGGAATGGTGCCGTAAAAGCGGTTACGCTCAAATGGCACGAAAATAAGAATAAAATAGCACGAAAATAAGAATAAAAAGGAAATAAAAAATATGTTGGAAGTTGGAATGAAAGCTCCGCAGTTTACTTTGCCGGATAAAAACGGGAATATGGTTTCCTTGTCGGATTTTCTCGGCAAGAAAGTGGTTTTGTATTTTTATCCTAAGGACAACACGCCCGGTTGCACCAGGCAGGCGTGTGCCTTTGCGCTCAAAAATAAAGAAATCGAAAATAAAAACGCAGTGGTTATCGGCATCAGCAAAGACAGCGTCCGATCGCACATGAATTTTGCAACGAAGTACAATTTGCCGTTTGTGTTGCTGTCGGATACGGAACTTTCCGCAATTCAGGCGTACGGCGTATGGCAAGAGAAAAAGCTGTACGGAAAAGTGAGCATGGGCGTAGTGAGAACGACCTTCTTAATTGACGAGCAGGGAATCGTGCAGAAGGTTATGCCCAAAGTAAAACCCGACGCTAACGCCGAGGAAATTTTAAGGTTGCTGGAAAGCTAAGAACGAACAAAACTTTTTGACTGTTTGCGTGATAAGGAGTAAGGGAATATGGCAAGTACGAAAGAATATTTAGACTTCGTTTTAAGTCAAATTAACGGTATTGATATAACCTACAAAAAGATGATGGGCGAATACCTGTTATATGCAAACGGCGTTTTGTTCGGCGGAATTTATGATGATAGATTGCTCATAAAACCAACGGATAAGGCCGGGAAAATCTTACCAAAGGCAGAATATTCTATTCCTTATGACGGTGCAAAGCCCATGATTCTTTGTGATTTTATCGACGACGGAGAACGATTGAGTGGTTTTATAAAAAGTATACTGAGTAAAACTTAATGAAAAAATTACTTGCAGTCACAGATAGTGCTATTGGTCCCGGCGAGAAAAATTGCAGAAATTTGAAGAACCTGAATTTGGGTGAAAACAGGTGAGTTTATGCGGGAGAATTATGAATTTATGCATAAAAGTTGTTCAAGTACGTTTTGAATGGGGCAGAAACAGTAATTGTAAATTGTTAAGTTGATTGTAAATTTTTAAGAATAAGCAGAAACGAATAATCCAATCTGAGTGGTATATTATGAAAGAAAACATAAAATATAAGATAAACCCGCCGTCCGGCTTTGAAGCGGGATGCGAATCAGTCGAATACGAATTCCTGGATTCTGCGGATGCATTGGACGCAGAGATGGATGAAATCGAAAGCCGGATCGCCGAGCTGGACGCTTCGATAGATAAGTTGACCAACCATGCCGATAAAGCGGATTACGCCGTTGCCATAGGAAGCGGTCTTCTGACAGGGATTATTGACGCGTTATTTGTGGGAGAAACGGATTTCAGTATTCACTTCGATATGAACTCGCAAAAGGACAGAGTTGATAAAAGTATCGGTAATTTTATTGAAAATGTAGCAAAAAAGCACGGCTATTCCGGTGATAAAGGATTATCGGGATCAATAGGCAAATTAGAGAAAAAATTCACTGTCGATCAGGATAACGTATGGAAAAAGGGTATAGGGATAACGGCAAAAAGTCATCATTTAGATGATCTGGCGCATCATCCTACGCTATTGGGGTTGCTGTCCGCAGTGGCTGTGGAAATTTTGCGAGTAGG
>CAMAGA010000142.1 GCA_945833955.1 uncultured Clostridia bacterium | reverse complement strand
ATCGAAAAGCCGCCGATTTTTCGGGCGGGAAAAATCGGCGGCACATTTTGATTATGTTCTGTCCTTATAAAAGGCTCTCGCCTTCGGGGGAGCTTGCGCCGTGCCACCTTCCTCGTCAGAGGAAGGCAAGGCATAGCAATTTCTTGGGCAATCTCGCTAAACCGCACAATACAACCGCCGGGATTCTCTCCCTCCGTCAAAAATCGGAGATTTTTGCCACCTCCCCCGTCAGGTGGAGGCAAGGCAAAACCGATGCGACCTATAACTCTCCCCCGTCAGGTGGAGGCAGGGCAAAACCGATGCGACCTATAACTCCAACCTTATCAAGAGACTGTAGGCGAGCGAAAGACTCCTTCCACCGCAAGCGGTCTTCCTCCGTGCGGGAGGCTCTGCCCCATTGCCCATCGTTAACTCCTGCTCCATGCGCAGTCATTGTACGTACTCGTGAGGTACGTCGCCGCCATAGAGGAATCGGACAGTTCCGCACTCGTAAAGGATTTGTATTTGCTGCTTGAGCCTTCGGCAACCCAGCCGTCGGGATTGGCAAACGTAACGGAAGTCAGCTTTTTGCAGGTGGAGAAAGCCCCCCACGCAATACTTGTGACGGAAGCGGGAATCGTGATGCTCGTCAGATTGTCGCTGCCTCGGAAAGCCAGATAGGCGATGCCGAGCACGCCCTCCGGAATCACGCTGTTTTTGCACCCGGCAATCACCGTCATCGTCTCCCTTTCTATCAGACAATTCCCCTCGCTGTAATAGACGGTATTTTCGGGCGCGACTTCGATGCTCTCCAGATTGCCGCAGCCGAACGCCAGATACTCGACGCTCGTGACGGCAGCGGGAACGAGAATCGTCCGCAACGCCGTGCAACCGTAAAAAGTCCACTTGGCAATCTTCGTGACGTTATCGGGGATGCGGATGCTCTTCAAAGCGGTGCACTCCATAAACGCCCCTTCCGTACCCAGATCCGTTACGGTGTCGGGCAACGTTATACTCTCCAGCGCGCTGCATCCTTTAAAGGCCCGATATCTGATACTCGTCAGGCCTTGGGGAAGCGTGACGTCCGTCAGGCTGACGCAGTCGAAAAATGCATACGCACCGATACTCGTTACGCCTTGGGGAACGTCTATACTTTTCAGGTTGGCGCACGCATAAAACGCATCGGGGCCGATGCTCGTTACGCCGCTCGGGATCACGCTGTTTTTGCACCCGAGGACTAAAACCATACCCTCCCGCTTAATCACGCAGTTCCCTGCGCCGTAATAGTACGGATTGTCCGGATCTACCGCAAGGGTCGAAAAGTCGCAGTACCCGAACGCCTCGCTGCCGATGCTCTTCAGAGCGACGGGAATGGTTAAGTCACGGATTTTTCCGCATTGACGGAACCCGTAGTTTCCGATCGTCTGCAGGGAACGCGAAAGGTTCACGGTTTCCAGATTCTCGCAATCGGAGAACGCATAATTGCCGACGTACGTTACGCCGTCGCCCATCTTTACGGCAGCAAGATTCGTGCAGCCGGAAAAGGCGCTGTCGCTGATATGCGTTACGCTGTCCGGGATGACCACGCTTGCCAGATTGCGGCAAAGGAAGAACGCACGGGTTTCTATGTTCGTTACGTTATAGCCGATCCGCACGCTTTTCAGCTTGCTGTTACTGATAAAGGCTTCCGCCCCGACGGCGGTGACGGGCTTGTCGTTATACACGGTTGCAATTTCTATCTGCGTTTCTGCGCAAGTGCCGAGCCCCGTGCAGGTATAGGCGTTGTTGCTGCTCGAAAACGAATATTCCAGACCCGGCGTGCCCACCATTTCTTCCGGGGAAGGTCCGCCGTACTCCCATACACAACCGGAGTATACGGATTGGAGATAGTTTGCCGCTATCTCTGCGTCCGCCAGATCGGCAGAAGAAAGACTTTCCCCGCCGGCAGACCAGCCGTGCGGGCTGACGAACGTTACTCTTACGAGATTGGTGCAATCGGAAAAGGCGTACACCCCGATGACCTCTACGGAAACGGGGATAGTCACACGGGCAAGGCTGCGACAATACGAGAACGCATTGCTCCCGATACTCGTCACCCCGTTGGGAAGGTTGACGGTTGCAAGGTTGACGCAGTTATAGAATGCCTTTTCGCCGATATCCGTTACGGCAGCGGGAATCGTCAGCTCCGCCAGATAGCGGCAGTGTGCAAAGGCATTTTTCCCGATTCCCGTTACCTCCTCCAAAATTACGCTGTTTTTGCACCCGACGACCAAAATTTTGCTTGCCCGTTCTATCACGCAATTCTTTTCGCCGTAATAAACGGCATTGTCGGGGGCAACCGCGATACTTTCCAGATTGCCGCACGCAAACGCCCCGTTACCGATGCTTGCCACGCTTGCGGGAATGACTACGCCCGCAAGCTTGTCGCAGTAAGCAAATGCCCAATCGCCGATGCTGACCACGGTTGCGGGAATGACTACGCCCGCAAGGGAAGCACTGTCCCGAAAGGCTTCGCTTGCGATTGCCGTTACCGCCCTGCCGTTATAATAGCTTGCAATCTCTATCTGCGTTTCCGTGCAGTCGCCGAGCCCCGTGCAGGTATAGGCGGTGCCCGCTTCGCAAAGCTCGTACCTAAGGCCCGCCGTACCCACGATCTCCTCTATGGAAGGCCCGCTCCGTACCCAGGAAAAGCCGCAATAAGTAGATTTCAGGTATTCCGCCGCAATGACGGAATTGAGTAAATCCGGAGCGGCAAGGCTTTCAGCCCCCGCGCTCCACCCGTAAGGATTGGTAAACGTTACGCCCATCAGAGCGTCGCAGAATTTAAACGCTTCCGTACCGATATCCGTTACGCCGCTGCCGAGCGTTACAAAAGATAGGTTGGCGCATCGGTAAAACGCCCCGTCCCCGACGCTCTCCACGGAATCGGGAACGGCCACGGCGGTCAGGGAAGCGCAGTTGCCGAACGCACCCCGACCGATCGCCGTTACCGCCCTGCCGTTATAATAGGTTGCGATTGTAATTTCGCTTTCCTGGCAGTCGCCCGACCCCGTGCAGATATAGGCGTTACCCGTTTCATTCAGTTCATACACAATACCGCTCGTGCCCGCTATCTCCGCAATGGAAGGCCCGTCGTGCGTCCAGAAAAGGCCGCAATAAGCAGATTTCAGGTATTCCGCCGCAACGGCAGGGTTGATTACGTGCAGAGCGGCAAGACCGACTTCCCCCGCATACCAGCCGTAAGGATTGGTAAACGTTGCGCTTGTCAGATCGGCGCAGCCTTGGAACGCCCCGACGCCGATACTCTCCACCGAGTCCGCAATCACTGCGCTTGCCAGCTTTGTGCAGTTATAAAATGCCTTCATGCCGATGCGCTCCACGCCGTAAGGAACGGTGACGCCCGTAATCGTGCCGCAATAAGCAAATGCTTCTTCCGCAATGCCCGTTACAGGCAGACTTTGATGATTGGACGCAATCACGATATCCGTTTCCTTGCAGTCGCCCGGTCCCGTGCAGATATAGGCATCCCCGTCTTCGTTCAGCTCGTAGGTAAGCCCCCTCGTGCCGCCGTTCTCCGCTACGGGCGGCTCTTCGCCCGATCCGCCCGATCCGCCCGATCCGCTCGATTGGTCTGATTCGCCCGATTCGCCCGATTCGCCCGATTCGCCCGATTCGCTCGATCCGCCTGATTGATCGGATTGATCGGATTCGCTCCATTCGCGTGACACGACGCTTGCAACGCTGTTGCTCCCGTCCGTAAAGGAACCGCCTTTTTCGGACTCATACGTATACCGCTCGTACATAACGGCGCCGCAAAAAAATATGCATAACAAAGTAAACAGAACGAGTAATATCTTTGGCTTCACGTGTATCTCCTATACGGAATCGTCCGTACATTTTATCTCTTCGTACTATAGTATAACATCTTTACATTCGTCTGTCAAACAATCTCCGTAAAATTTACTATTTTTCTCCGTTCCATAACCGGAACCGATGCGGCAGAATTCCCGTCCCTGCAGGAAGTCCGACTCTCCCGTATCTACCCGCCCGAAACGTTACTACCCGCCCGAAACGTTACTACCCGCCCGAAACGTACTACCCGCCCGAAAAGGGGTCGGCAAAAATACGGATTTACGGCAGCTTGCCCGACTCTCGCCGTTGTTTTTTTTGTACGGGAATCTGATTGCAGAATGGCAAAATAAATGACAGTAAGTGTTC
>CAMAGA010000141.1 GCA_945833955.1 uncultured Clostridia bacterium | reverse complement strand
AAAGCTGAGTTATTGTACTAAAATTACCTCGACCATTTTTATAAAATATCGTGACAAATTCTTCAAAATCCCTGTAATATCGATATACCGATTCATTGGGGTTAATTCGATTTAATTCTTTACTTAATCTATCATAGTAGTTTCGCAAATATTGATTTGAAAAATATAAATTCACAAACTCTTTATAAGATATTTCTGAAGTTAAAAAACGACAAGATACTTTGTAACATTCTTCATCCGAATTAATATTTGGCATATTTTTACTCCTTGTTTTTATACGAATTTTCCAGCCCATTGAGTTAAAGTTGTTATATCGAGCAAATCCTTAAACCCATGTATAGCATAAAATCCAACTCCAGCCCCTCTATGATTAGCCCTCGTCATTTGAATGACTATATCATAATCTCTTCCCTTTATATAATGTAATTCTACTTTACTACCATCAAAACCTATAGACGCTTTTCCTGATTTCATAAGTTTCAAGTTGTTTCTAAATTTTGAATCGTAAGTAATACCATCCCCTTTCAAAAGTTTGGCTTCATTTTTCCAATATTTCTTTCTTTGTTCAGGAGTTGAAAAATTTTTCGTTTCAACAGAAACAATTATACCATAACTTCCGTCGGAAAGCAATACCTTATCTCCATTTTTCAAAGATGCTGATACCCATTTTTCGGACAATCCATAATAGCTTTCGTGTTCTTGCTTTTCTCCTACTTCTTAGGAAAATTTCCAAAAAATCTTTTCATACGTCGGATATTTCCGCCGTAACCCCTTATTCCCTTGCTTTGAGCGATTCCGTCATGGAGACCCGACCGAGACGGAACAGAAAATAGGTATTGACGAGCAGCCACACGCCGACCACGAGCGCAACGCTCCCTACGTACGAGAGCGGAAAGATGGCGTACAGATAGGAGATGAGCACCGTTTCGTTCATACCTAAAATGAAGCGCATGAGCGGGAACCCGCAAAACAGCCCCCCGACGAGCCCGACAAAGGTGAGCAAGCCGTTTTCCAGCATGAGCGAAGCGGCGATCTCCCTGCCGTTCATGCCGAGCGCGCGCATGGTGGCGCTGTCCGCCATGCGTTCCGTATAGTTGAGTCGGATGAGGTTAAAGAGCACCGTACCGGCGAGGGCGATGGAAAACAGGGCGATGACGCCCGTCAGAAAGGAAATGCCGCCGACGAGCGTATTGACGAAGCCGAGCTTTTCTTCCCTCGTCATGCACGTTGCCACGTTCGGCACGGCAAGCAGGCGTTCCCGAATACCCGACAGCGATTCCCCGTCCTGCGCATACACTAAAATCGACGTGGGGCGGCAGGCGGCAAACTCTGCCGTGCGGCGCACGAACACGCCCGTTGAGAGGGACGCCTCCAAAACGACCCGAACGGTCCCGACGTACTGCTCGCCCGCTACGGTCACGGCAAGTTCGTCCCCGACCGCCACGCCCAGCTCCTCGGCAACCTTCTGCGTGACGGTGAAGCCTTCCGTGGCGACGTCGCCGCAAAACACCTTGGAATCGGGCGAGACGACGAAAAAGTTCGTATCCATCGTGCGCTCCGCAAAGCGCACCGTGCTTGCCTCGTTATATAGGAGCTCCGCACCGAGAACGCCCTTCTCTTTTTTCACCGCTTCCAGAACCGACTCTTCCTGCCCGACGGCAAAGGTAATCTTTAAATCGTAGGGCATGGCGTAGGAGAGCTCGTTGTCGAGGCTGTATGCAAGGCAGTCGTTCATGCCGAATGCGGAAAGGAGCAAGGCAGTACAACAGAGCACGCCGAACACGACCATGAGCGCCCTGCCCTTCTTCATTTCCAGATTGCGGAAGGCGAGCTTGACGGGGATGGGCAGGGGCATTTCCTTGGTGATGCCGTGGGCGTGTACGGGCGATTTGCGCCTGCCGCGCATGGCGAGCGCAGGCGGTTCGGCAAATTCCGCCCGACAGGAAAGGAGCGTGGCGCACACCGCCGTCAAAATAAAGACGAGCGTACAGCCGAATATCCATGCCCACGGAATCGGCGTGGATATATTTGGTAAAACGTACAGTATTTTGTATTTAATATCCAACACGGACGGCACGAAGGCAACGCCGAAAAGCGAGCCGACAGCGCACCCTGCCGCCACCACTGCGGCAAATCGGAGTGCGTACTGCAGGATAATTTCCCCGCGGCGCACGCCCAACGCCTGCATCGTGCCGATCTGCTTATGCTCGTTCAATATCATCTGCGAACAGGTGGTAACGATGATGAGAAGCGCAACCAAAAAGAACACGAGCGGAAAGGTAAAGCTCATGTTTACGCTCTGCGCCACGTCCTCCTCGACGACGGCAACGGCAGGGAACGTCTCCCTCGTGAACACGGAGAGGAGAGAATCGGGGTGCTTTCCCCGGTAATAGTCGCAAAACGGCTCGGTATCGCCGCAGCCTGCCAGTACGTACTGATTGTAAAACATCTTTTCCGCCGCTATCTTCTCGCACATTCGCTCGCTCAAAAAGGGGTATCGTTCGCGGAGGCTTTGCGAAAGCAGCTTGCGGAAGACCGCCCCGTTCATGAAGATATCGCCGCTGACGACCGAATTGGCGGAGACCGTTTCCGGATGCACGACGACGGAGTCGAGCTTCGTGGAAAATGTAAAGTCCTGCATCTTAAAGGAGAAGGCACTGCCCTCCCCGATGAAGAGCTTGCTTGCAAGCGCCCCGTCCATCATCACGCCGTCCGTTACGTAGCCCTCCACTGCGTGGGAAATTTTCGGCGTTTCGTCCTCCGTAACGACGAGGTAGGCGGTCAGGGCGTGTTCCCCTGCGACCGACACGGTCAGAAAGAGCCTGCGCTCGAAGGTAAAGCCTGCGCTTTGTTGCCACTCGTCCATAAAGGCGTCGTCCGAACCGTCCATGCCGGCGGTTGTGATCCATGCGTCGGCAAGGTTGCCCTCCGAAAAGAGCTTTTCCGCGCGGTTTTTCAGCTTATCGCTGCCGGCGGCAAGCCCCGAAAGAAGCGTCATGGCAACAACGACGATGACGAACATGGCAAAATACTGCGTCAGATTGCGCCAAAGATCCCGTCCGCTCTTGCGGTAAAGCGTGCCTACCATGCGATTTCCTCCACCGATACCCGGCTCTGCAACCTGTTTTCCACGATCTCCCCGTCGTGCAGAACGATGACCCGATCGGCGCAGCGAGCAAGTTCGGCGTTGTGCGTTACGATGACGAGCGTTTTACGCCGTTCGCTCTGTACCCGGAATAAAAGTTCCATGACCGACTTGCCCGTGGCGGAATCGAGCGCGCCCGTCGGCTCGTCGCATAAAATGAGTTTGGGGTCCTTGACGAGCGCGCGGGCGATGGCGATACGCTGTTGCTCCCCGCCCGAAAGTTGCGCAGGGAAGGAGCTTCTGCGGTGAGTAAGCCCCACTGCCGAGAGCGCCTCGGCGGCGTTCCCCGTGCGGGCAAGCTCGGCGGCAAGGCGGATATTTTCGTAGGCGGTCAGATTGGGCAGGAGATTGTAGAACTGAAACACGAAGCCGACTTCCTTGCGCCGATAAGCGGTGAGCTGTTTGGGGGAGAGTGCGGCGATATCCCGTCCGTCCACGAAGAGCTTTCCCGACGCAGGCGACTCCATGCCGCCCAAAAGGTTTAAAAGGGAAGACTTGCCCGCCCCGGACGAACCCAAGATGACGACGACTTCCCCTTCTTCTATCCCGAACGAGACGCTGCGCAGGGCATAGACCTGTCCGCCTGCGGTGGGAAAGGATTGCGTTAAATTCTCGGCGGAAATGAACATATACTCGGTTGCCTCTCTTCTTTTTGTATTCTGTCCGTATTATACCACTTTCCGCCGCCTTTTTCAAGGCTTTTTCCGTTCGTTTTTGATTTTATAAGTAACGCCGCCGATTGATTTCGTTTACTATTCTAACCGATCCTCGGCAGGGAAAGTTTCTTGTCCGGGAAAGCAAGCCGCAAAAAACGGAAAAGTAAGCCGCCGAGTTTCCTTGCGAAACTCGGCGGCACATAAACTGAATGCTTATCCTTGTGAAAGGCTCCATTCTTCGGGGGAGCTGTCTCCGCAGGAGACTGAGGGAGAGACTTTACTGCTTGCAATTTTTTGCAGGCAAAAAATTGCAAGCATAAATTCCGTTTAATACCGAAAACTTATTGTAATTCGATAGATCCCCTGCTTTTTTTGCCTTACGGCGCATTCTTTTGTTTTCCGTCATTTATCCCTGACGGCAT
>CAMAGA010000140.1 GCA_945833955.1 uncultured Clostridia bacterium | reverse complement strand
GAAAGACACAAATCGCAGCCGGGCGGACTGATGCCCGTTTTGCAGGAAGCGCAGGGGATTTACGGGTATCTTCCGATCGAAGTTCAGAAGATGATCGCCGTAGGAATGAACGTTTCTTTGAGTGAAGTTTACGGGGTAGCCACCTTCTATTCTCAGTTTTCGCTTACCCCCAAGGGAAAGCATACCATCAGCGTATGTTTAGGTACGGCTTGCTACGTGAAGGGGGCAGATAAGATTTTGGCGGCTATCGAAGAAAAGCTCGGCATCAAAGCCGGCGAATGCACGGAGGACGGCTTGTTCTCCATTGACAGCTGCCGTTGCCTCGGTGCCTGCGGTCTTGCGCCCGTCATGACGATCGACGGCGAAGTATACGGCAAGTGCACTCCCGAAATGGCGGTAAAGATCATCGAATCCTACCGCAATAAGGAGGTTTGATTTATGAATATGACCATTGAAACTTTAAACGAAATTCAGAAGAAGAAAAGTCAGCTCGTCATGGTTCGTAAGCTCATCCGCGAGCAGGGCGAAGAAATGGCAAAGCATACCGAATACCGCAAACAGATCCTCGTCTGCGGCGGTACGGGTTGTACCTCCTCCGGCAGTAAAAAAGTCATTGCCGCTTTGGAAGCGGAACTTGCCGCAAAGAACGTAACGGACGTACTCGTGGTAAAGACCGGTTGCTTCGGCCTCTGCGCGTTGGGTCCCGTCGTGATCGTTTATCCGGAAGGCGCGTTCTATTCCCAGACCACGCCGGAAGGCGCAAAGCGCATCGTGGATGAACACATCCTCGCCGGCAACATCTGCAAGGATTTGCTTTACCCCGAAACCGTATGCGAAAACGGGGAAATTCTGCCCCTCAACGAAACCTGCTTCTATAAAAAGCAGATGCGTATCGCACTCAAAAACTGCGGCGTGATCGACCCCGAAAACATCGAAGAATACATTGCGCTCGACGGTTACAAAGCGTTACATAAAGTCCTCACTTCCATGTCGCAGGACGACGTCATCAATACGATGCTCGCTTCCGGGCTTCGCGGCAGAGGCGGCGCAGGCTTCCCCACCGGCAGAAAGTGGGCGTTCTGTAAGGCAACCCCCAGCGAAGAAAAATACGTATGCTGTAACGCCGACGAAGGCGACCCCGGCGCATTCATGGACCGTTCCATTCTGGAAGGCGACCCCCACGCCGTCATCGAAGCCATGGCTATCGCCGCCTATGCGATCGGCGCAAATCAGGGCTTCATCTACGTTCGTGCCGAATACCCCATCGCCGTAGAAAGATTGAAGATCGCAATCGCACAGGCAAAAGAATACGGCTTGCTCGGCGACAACATCTTCGGTACGGGCTTCAAGTTCAATCTGGAAATCAGACTGGGCGCAGGCGCATTCGTCTGCGGTGAAGAAACCGCCCTCATGACCTCCATCGAAGGCAAGCGCGGCGAACCCCGCCCCCGTCCTCCTTTCCCTGCCGTCAAGGGTCTTTTCGGCAAGCCTACCGTACTCAACAACGTAGAAACGTACGCCAACGTGGCGCAGATCATTTTGAAGGGCGCAGACTGGTATTCCTCCATCGGTACGGCAACTTCCAAGGGTACCAAAGTATTCGCGCTCGGCGGCAAGATCACCAACGTCGGACTCGTAGAAGTTCCCATGGGCACTACCCTTCGGGAAATCATCGAAGAAATCGGCGGCGGCATTCCCAACGGCAAACGGTTCAAGGCAGCGCAGACGGGCGGACCTTCCGGCGGTTGCATCCCCGCTTGCCATATCGATACGCCCATCGACTACGAAAGCTTATCCCGCATCGGTTCCATGATGGGTTCCGGCGGCCTCATCATCATGGACGAAGATACCTGTATGGTGGATATCGCCAAGTTCTATCTGGAATTTACCTGCGACGAATCCTGCGGTAAATGTACGCCCTGCCGCGTCGGCACGAGACGGCTTTTGCAGCTTCTGGAAAAGATTACCAAGGGCGAAGGCACGATGGAAGATCTGGGCAAGATCGAGGAACTCTCCTCCCATATGCGCCTTTCCTGCCTGTGCGCGCTCGGTCAGACCGCTTCCAACCCCGTCGTTTCCACGCTGAACTACTTCCGGGACGAATACCTGGCGCACATCGTGGACAAGACCTGCCCTGCAAAGAAGTGTAAGGATCTCCTCCGTTATACCATCGTTGCCGATAAGTGCAAGGGCTGTACGCTGTGTGCAAGAAACTGCCCCGTAAAGGCAATCAGCGGTACCGTAAAACAGCCGCACGTCATCGACGCCAACAAGTGTATCAAGTGCGGTCTGTGCCTTTCCAACTGCAGATTCGGCGCAATCGTAAAGGAATAATGAGGTAACACACCATGACAAAAATGATCAATTTAACAATCAATAATATCCCCGTAACCGTACCGGAAGGAACGACCATCCTGCAGGCTGCAAAAACCGCACATATCGAAATCCCCACCCTCTGCTATTTAAAGGACATCAACTGCATCGGCGCTTGCCGCGTATGCGTTGTGGAAATCGTCGGCAGAAGAGGGCTCTTCGCTTCCTGCGTATATCCCGTAGAAGAAGGTATGCAGGTGCTGACGAATACGCCCACCGTTCGCTCCTCCAGAAGAACGACCATCGAACTCATCCTTTCCACGCACCATAAAAAGTGCCTTTCCTGCGTAAGAAACAATCACTGCGAATTGCAGAGCCTGGCGTACGATTACGCCGTAGACGAAGACAGATTCGTAGACGAAGAACCCATCTATAAAATCGACGATCTCTCCCCTTACGTCGTGCGGGACAACAACAAATGCATTCAGTGCCTGCGTTGCGTATCCGCCTGCAACAAGGTGCAGACCGTAGGTGCGATCGGTCAGATCCGCAGAGGCTTCAACGTACACGTCGGCTCTCCCTTTGAAATCAGCCTGAACGAAACTTCCTGCGTAGGTTGCGGTCAGTGTATCGTGGCTTGCCCCGTAGGCGCACTCTACGAAAAGAGCAACATCGATCAGGTCTGGGACGCAATCGCAGACCCGAAAAAGAAGGTCGTATTCTTCACGGCTCCTTCCATTGCGGCTACGCTCGGCGAATGCTTCGATCTGCCCGTAGGCACGAACGTAGAAGGCAAAATGGTACAAGCCATGAAGATGCTCGGCGACGTAGAAGTATTCAACATGAACGTTACCGCAGACCTCACCATCATGGAAGAAGCAACCGAACTTTTGCACCGCTTGCAGGAAGATAAACCCCTGCCCATGTTCACGTCCTGCTGCCCTGCATGGATCAAGTTCTGCGAACACAACTATCCCGAACTTCTGCCCAACCTTTCCACCTGCAAATCCCCGCAGGGAATGTTCGGCGCACTGTTAAAGAGCTACTATTGCGAAAAGCACAATATCGATCCCAAAGACCTGTTCGTCGTCAGCGTGATCCCTTGTACCGCAAAGAAGTTTGAAGTTACCCGTGAAGAACTCGCCCCGAACAATATTCCCGACGTAGACGTTGCGCTCACCACGAGGGAACTTTCCAGAATGATCAAACACGCAGGTATCGCCTTCCGCGATCTGCCCGGTCGGGAATTCGATAACCCGTTCGATATCGCTACCGGTGCCGGCGCAATCTTCGGCGCAACGGGCGGCGTTATGGAAGCCGCTTTGAGAACGGCTGCACACCTCATCGACGGTACGAACGAAGCGCTCGAATTTAAGGACGTCAGAGGCACGGTCGGCATCAAGGAAGCCGCCTACACGATCGGCGGCACGGAAGTTTCCGTTTGCGTGGCAAGCGGTCTCGGCAACGCCAGAAAGGTCATCGACATGATTCAAAGCGGAGAAAAGAACTATCTCTTCGTGGAAGTCATGGCTTGCCCCGGCGGTTGCGTAAACGGCGGCGGTCAGCCCGTACAGAGCGACAGCGTAAGAAATTACACCGAGCTGAAAGCCAACCGCGCGGCGGTTCTGTATAACGCAGATAAAGACGGCGAACTCCGTTGCTCGCACGATTCCCCCGTCATCAAAATGCTGTACGATGAATACTTTGAAGCTCCCGGCAAGGAAAAGGCGCATCACCTGCTCCATACCACCTACACGCCGAGAAAGAAGCTGTAATTGATCAATCAAAATTCAAAAATCACTTTCCGAAAAGCCTGAACGGCTTTTCGGAAAGCAGATATACCTGAGCGGAAAGAGTCTTCTGACTGTAAAGGGCTGAATCGAAATTTTAGTCGGATCGAGTATCCGTCCGTTTCCTTTTGCCCTGTTTCCCCTCGGGCAAGAGGATTTTTTTAT
>CAMAGA010000139.1 GCA_945833955.1 uncultured Clostridia bacterium | reverse complement strand
ACCCCTTTTTGCAACCCGCAAGCCTGCCCCTTTTTTGCTACCTGCAAGCCTGCCCCCTTTTTGCAACCCGCAAGCCTGCCCCTTTTTGCAATGTGCAAGCCTGCACCCTTTTTGCTACCCGCAAGCCTGCCCCCTTTTTGCTACCCGCAAGCCTGCCCGAAGCACCCCCCCACATTTTTGAACGAGGTAAATAATTATGCAAGACGTTTTAGCCAGAACCCTTATATTCAACGACGAAGTTTCGCTTGCCGTACTGGATGCGACCGACCTTGTGCGCGAGGGCGCAAGGTTGCACAAGACCGCCCCCGCCGCCACCGTTGCATTCGGTAAAATACTGTGCATTGCCGCCTACATGGCAAGCGGCTTGAAGAGCAACGGGGAAATCTCTTTTTCCTTACACGGCAACGGGTCGCTCGGCAATATTCTCGTTTCGGCGGACGCCGCTTTAAAGGTGCGGGGCGCAATCGACCGCCCCGAACAAAATCCGCTCCTGCCCGACGGTTCCTGCGACTTTGTTGCCGCCATCGGTAACGAGGGGTATCTGAAAGTCATTCGGGACGACGGCGAGGGAATGCCCTTTACGGGGACTTCCGAAATTTTGCGGGGCAACCCCGACGAGGATTTTATGGGCTACTATTTAAAGAGCGAACAGCTCCCCACCCTCGTCAACACCGCCGTCGTTTTAAACGAGGACGGCTCGGTCGCCTTTGCGGGGGGCATCTTTTTGCAACCCCTGCCCGGCGCAAGCGAGGAGGCGCTCAACGCCACGGAGCAGGCGTATAACGCCACCTACTTTATCGGCGAAATGCTCGCCCACAACGAAGACGGCACCCGAGGGGATTACCTCGAACGCTTGGTTGCGCAGTTCGGCTCCGATGCGGAAGTTGCCTACCTTACCCCGAAATACCATTGCCGTTGCAGCAGAGACTATATTATGCGCAAAGTTTTAGTGACTCTGCCCAGAACGGATTTTGACGAACTCATCGCCGAAGACGGCAAAATCTGCATCCATTGCAACTACTGCAATCGGGATTATATCTACACTGCGGAGGATGCCGCCGCCATCTACGGCGAGGCGAACAGCGCAAACGAAACGGGCAATCCGGGCGCAAACGAAACGGGCAATCCGGGCGCAGGCGGAACAGGCAATCCGGGCGCAAACGAAACGGGCAATCCGGGCGCAAACGAAACGGGCAATCCGAGCGCAAACGATTCGGACAATCCGGGCGCAAACGAAACGGGCAATCCGAGCGCAAACGATTCGGACAATCCGGGCGCAGGCGGTTCGGGCAATCCGGGCGCAGGCGGTTCGGACGGCTTGGGAGAACCCGAAAGCGCAGGCAACCCAAGCGAACAATCGGAGGAATAAATCGAAAACGAATGCGAAACGAAGGAAAAATTCTCAATTTCAAGGCATTTTGCGCTTCCACGGAGAATGTTCTGGAACTATCGGAAAGCCGTGCCGCCGACCACGACACGGTTACCGCCATACAATACGCGCGGCGTGCCCTGCGGCAACACCCCACTCCCGAAGCCTACGTAACGCTCGGCGGCCTGTACGACGACGTGCGCAACTGGGACGCCGCCGCCGTTGCGTGGTTTTACGCTCTGCACCTATACGGCGAAAACAACCCCGAAGCCGATTACGCCGAAATTTATGAAGGGCTTTATTTTGCGCTTGCGCAAACGGGCAACACCGCCTTTGCGTCGGAATATCTTTACCGCGCCGTGCAAGCCAACAAACAGCGCGGCGACTATTCCCCGTCCGACTCCCCCGACCCCGATGCGGACGGGGCGAACGAAGAAGGCAAGCGCAGATACGCAATCGCCTTCGACGGGGAAGAAGCAGACGGCGCCGCCGACCGCAATGTGCCCCCCGCATACGACGACGGCTACGAGTACGACTACGAAGACGGGGCGGACTACGATGACGACGGGGAGGACTACGCAGACGGGGAAGACTTGCATTCCTTATTGCGTGCGCAATTGCGTATGCAGTCCCGCATCCGCCTCGTCTGGCCGCCCGAAAGCGTGGAATACGAAGAGGAAGCGGAAACCGCCATGAATATGATTGCGGCAGGGAACTTTTTAAAGGCGCAGACCGTCCTCAAAAAGATTCCGCCGCAGTCGCCCACCTACAAAAAAGCGTTGCCCATGCTGGCGATCATCTTTCTCTATCAAAAGCAGTACGATCAGGCGGAAGCGTACTGTAAAGAGGCACTCCGCCTCGACCCCGACGGTACGGAGCCGCTCTGCCTGCTTGCGTCCGTTTACTCCGCGCAGAACAAAACGGAAGAGTCCGTATCCGTTACACGGCGATTGCTCCAAAGCGGCAAAACGTACTCCGCCGTAGATACCTATCGCATTGCCACGCTCTGCTGCCAGAACGAGATGCACGCCGAAGCCTACGAGATGCTCACACGCATCTATTCGGATTTCCGATACGAAAAGAACTTTTTGTATCTGTACGCCGTGGCGGCGTGGAAGACGGATCGAAAAAAGGAAGCCTATGCGCTTTTGGATACGCTCTGCATTCTGCATCCGCATTCCGCCGTGGCAAGGTTCTATCGCAACGCCATGCAGGACGCCTTATCGAGCGAAGATCCCCTGCCCGAATTACGCTACACCTACGCCTTTCCGCCCAACGCTATGCTGGGAATGGTCCTGTATGAACAAACGCTGAAGTATACGCAAAGCCAAACAAGGCTGTGCGAGCTGTGCAATACCGACGAAGCCGACCGTTACTTTGATTACGCACTGGAAAACGGGGAAGTTGCCGAAATTGCGCCTTACCTTGTGCAGGGCGAACGGATGGATTACGTGCAGGAACTGCTCCTTTCCATTTCCGTAACGGAAGAACAAAAGGCGACCTTGCTCGAATGGCTTGCGTTCGTCAATCGGGAACGGCAGCTCGGCATCGTGTGCGGCGGGCGGTACTTTGCGCTGACCTTGACCGAGTTCCGCCCCGAAGGCAAACCGTTCAAAAGGTTCCTGCGCTCCTACGCCAAGGTGTACGCAAAGCTTGTGGCGCACGACCCCCACTTTGCCCCTGTGGTACAGCGCAAATTTCTGCGCCTGCACGACGCACTCGTCCAATCGGGGCGGATGGCGGACGTTTCCCGAAGCACCAAGGCACTTGCCGCCGCCATGTACGCATACGGCCGCATTGACCCCGACCTGACCACGGCGGAGGGCACGGCAAAACTCTTTGACTGCAAAGTCGAACCCGTAAAAGAAACGCTCGGCGTCTTTTTACAGGCAACCGGGCAACAGGAGGACAACGAATGAACTTAATTGATTTAGACGGCATTTTTGACGAAACGCTCGCCCTGTATCTGGAACGCAACGCAGGGAAGCTGACCGAAAAACAGTTGGAAGAAAAAATCCCCAAGCTGTACGAGCAGTTCGGGAACACCTACCTAAAGCGCATCGGCTGCACGCCCGTGCAGTATTACGCCGCTATGAGCGACGCCACGCTTGCTAAAACGCTTGCCGAACACGTGCATACCGCAACCGCCGTGCCCGACTTCCTCTGTCGGGAACTGGAAAAGCGGGACTGCACGAGCGTGCTTTTGCCCTTCCTTGCCGAGGAAGAGGAGCTGGCAACCTACGCCGTCAACCTGATCGGTGCGGACGTTGCCGCCTTCCCGGCATACCTCGACATCCTCGCCGACCCCGACCGAAGCAGCGATTTAAAGGACTCCGCTTGCGAAATGCTGCGGGAAAATGCGGACGCCGCCAAGGAACGGGCGATTGCGCTGTATACGAGCGGCACGGAACGCACCTATACGCCCGAAGTGCTGAGCCGCTGTAAGGATAAGGACGAACGCATCTATGAAATCCTCATGCAGGAGTACGCCGCCCATGCGGATAATATCCCCCTGTTTGCAGGGTACTTTGCCGCCTACGGCGATACCCGTGCCCTGCCGCTCCTGTTGGACCTCATCGACCGAACGGACATCAATTATATTGACTTTCAGGAATTGAAGTACGCCGTCGAGGCACTCGGCGGCGAGTACACCAAGCCGAGAGACTTTTCCGACGACCCCTATTACAAGGAAATGCAGGAAGCTTCCAAGGTGCCGACCGACCTGTTTGACCCGATTCCCAAAAACTGATTTTTCGGGGTGCGCAAGCACCGCTTGGGGAACGGCACCCCGATTCGGGCGCAAGCACCGTTTCAGAGACGGCGCCCCGATTAGTTTAGTGCGCAAGCACCGCTTGGGGAACGACAGCCCGATTCGGGCGCAAGCACCGCTTGGGGAACGGCACCCCGATTCGGGCGCAAGC
>CAMAGA010000138.1 GCA_945833955.1 uncultured Clostridia bacterium | reverse complement strand
TGTACGATATACTGATCTTTTTGGGAGTCATCGGCGCGCTCGTCGTATTCAGAATCTATGCGGACAAGGTTTCCATGCCGGTCAGATTGCAGAATCTGGTACTCATCGACGGCACGGTTTCCGCCGTGTTCGGATATTTTTCGGCGGTGCTGTTTCAGTCGTGTTATAATTATCTGGGAGCGATTCGGGATGCAATCGCATCGGGGTTGCCTACGGAAGGTATCTCGTTTGAACTCGGCATGAATACGGGCAGTACCTTCTTCGGCGGACTCATCGGCGGTTTCGCCTTCGGTTTTGCCGTCTATTTCGGTGTAGGGCACTTTCTGTTTAGGAAAGATAAGGAGCATCTCGTCTGGGTGAGAAAGGTTGCGGAAATCGCCGTTTGCGCCGTTACGTTAGCGCACGCCATGGGCAGACTCGGTTGCTTTACGGCAGGGTGCTGTGCCGGTAAGGAAGCGGAATGGGGGCTTCCCATGCTCGACTACGTGGTCGTGGACGGGAACGGCGAAATTTTAGAGTACGTCTTCCACAAAGTCGTGCCCATACAGCTGTTTGAGGCGTTGTTTCTCTTCTGCCTGTTTGCGGCGGAATCCGTTCTGTTTTTTAAAAAGTTTCAATACGTGCCTTCCTTCTATATGGTCGTTTACGGCGTGTGGCGGTTCTTTATCGAATACGCCCGCGGCGACGAACGCGGCGCAACCATCGTCAGCTTTTTAACGCCCTCGCAGTTGGTGGCGGTACTCCTGTTTGCGGCAGGCGTCGTACTCTTTTTCGTGTTCCGTAAAATCGACCGAAAAAAGCAACGGAGCGAAAAACCGTTGACAGACGCATAAATCGGGTATATAATAAAGAGAAAATACGTTCATTTCGGGAGAAGGGATTTGATTATTCTGGGAATCGACCCGGGGCTTGCCACGACGGGCTTCGGAGTGTTGGAAAAGCGGAAAGACGGGAGTTCCGTGGCGCTGGATTACGGCGTAGTGCTTACGCCCAAGGAGGAGAATCTGCCCGTCCGCCTCGCTATGCTGGAAGAGGGGCTGTTAAAAATTATCCGTAAGTATCAGCCGGAGGAAGTGGCGGTGGAAGAGCTGTTCTTTTCCAAGAACATCACCACGGGTATAGCCGTTTCCCATGCGCGCGGCGTGGCTTTGCTGACCTGCGTGAAGCATTGCGGCAGGCTGTTTGAATACACGCCCATGCAAATCAAGCAGGCGCTTACGGGGTACGGCAAAGCGGATAAACAGCAGATGCAGCACGTGGTGGCTTCCATTCTCGGCTTAAAATCCATACCCAAACCGGACGACGCCGCAGACGCCGTGGCGGTTGCGCTCTGCCATGCGCATACTTCCCGTTTCGGGGGGCTGTTCGGCATTTAAAAGGAAGGAGTTTTTATGATTGCTTATATCAGGGGTCGGGTACTGACCGTGCAATCCGACTATATCGTTCTGGAAACGGGTGGCGTCGGCTATCAGATTTACTGTTCCGCACAGGCGCTTGCTTCGGTAAACGGCAAGCGGGAAGGCGAAGTCTATACCTATATGCTGGTGAAGGAAGACGGCATTACGCTGTACGGATTTGCCTCGATGGAAGAAAAGAATATGTTTTTAAAGCTCGTGTCCGTTTCCGGCGTCGGTCCGAAAATGGGCATTGCCGTGCTTTCCGCCATGAATATCAACGAGGTTGCTTCCGCCATTGCGCTTTCGGACGTAAAGAAGCTTTCCACGGTAAAGGGATTGGGCAAAAAGACGGCGGAGCGCATCATACTGGAACTGAGAGAAAAGGTTGCCGCCATGGACGTTTCCGCCAAGGGCGGCGCAGACGTGCTTGCGCCCGTCGGTTCGGCGGACGAGGACGCAGTGCTCGGCCTGATGACGATGGGCTTTACCCGTGCGGAAAGCGCACAGGCGATCGCACGCGCCAAGGCAGGCGGCGCAATCGGCGTGGAGGAAATTATCTATACGGCTCTGCGTAGCCTTGCCAAATAGAAGAGAGGGAAAGAGTTATGTTCGATAGCGAAGATTATGAGGAAGAGGATCGGCTGGTCATGAGTACCAAGGGCGACTTCGACGTGGAAGAAAACGTGTTGCGCCCCAAAACCATGGAAGACTACGTAGGCCAGACGAAGGTCAAGGAAAATTTAGCGGTCTATATCGCCGCTTCCAGACAGAGAAAGGACGCACTCGATCACGTTCTCTTATACGGTCCTCCGGGGCTGGGCAAAACCACGCTGGCGCACATCATCGCCAATGAATTGGGCGTACAGCTACGCATGACGAGCGGTCCTGCGATCGACCGTTCGGGAGACCTTGCCGCCATTCTGACGAACTTAAACGAAGGCGACGTATTGTTCATAGACGAAATTCACAGGCTCAACCATGCCGTGGAAGAGATTCTCTATTCCGCCATGGAAGACTATGCGCTGGATATCATTTTAGGCAAGGGGCCTTCCGCAAGGAGCATTCGGTTTCCGCTCAAAAAGTTCACGTTGGTAGGCGCAACCACCAAGGCGGGGAATCTTTCCGCACCGCTGCGGGATCGGTTCGGCATCATTGCCCGACTGGAAATGTATTCGGCGGAGGAACTCTCCGTCATCGTTACGCATTCGGCAAAGCAGCTGCATATCGAAATCGAAGACGCCGCCGCTCTGGAAATAGCCAGAAGAAGCCGAGGTACGCCGAGAATCGCCAACCGCCTTTTGAAGCGCGTGCGGGATTTTGCCGCCTATGCGGGCAATGCGGTCGTTTCCTATACGGACGCCCGATTTGCGCTGGATAAGCTGGAAGTGGACGAACTCGGACTCGATCTGACGGATCGGAACTATCTTTCTACGCTGATCGATAAGTTTGACGGCGGACCTGCGGGGCTCGAGACGATTGCCGCCACCATCAACGAGGACGTGAACACGATAGAGGACGTGTACGAACCGTATCTGATGCAGTTGGGGTTTATTGCCAAAACGCCGCGCGGCAGAATCTGCCTGAAGGGCGGATACGAGCACCTTGGCAGAAGCATGAACGATAAACAGCGGAAACAGGTTTCCATTTTTGAAATTTCCGAAGAGGGAGAAGAAGAATGACGGAAGAAAAAGTGCAGTATAAAAAGAGTGATTTTTATTACGATCTGCCCGAAGAGTTGATTGCGCAGACGCCTGCCGAGCCGAGGGATTCCTCCCGATTGCTCGTGTACGACCGCGCGACCAAACGGATAGAACATAAGATTTTTCGGGATATCTACGATTATCTGCAACCGGGCGACGTGCTCGTCGTCAACGATACGAAGGTTCTGCCGGCAAGAATGTTTGCCGTAACGCCGCACGGCGGCGCAGTGGAAATTCTGCTGTTAAAGCGGCATAACGCTACCGATTGGCAGGTACTTGCAAAACCGGGAAAGAAAGCGAAGATCGGTGCGGTTTTAAAGATCTCGGACGAGCTTTCTTTGGAAGTGATCGGCGTTACGGAAAGCGGAGAACGGGAAGTGCGCTTTTTATATAAGGGCGTGTTTGAAGATATTCTGTCCCGTGTAGGCACCATGCCGCTTCCGCCGTATATTCATGAAAAGCTGAAAGATCAGAGCCGCTATCAAACGGTATACTGTAAAACGGAAGGCTCTGCCGCCGCCCCCACCGCAGGATTGCATTTTACGCCTGAACTGCTCGCACGCATTCGGGCAAAGGGCGTTACGGTTGCGCCCGTATTGTTGCACGTGGGGTTGGGAACGTTCCGCCCCGTCAAGGAAGACGTGATCACCGACCATAAGATGCACACGGAGTATTATGCCGTGAGCGGGGAGACGGCAAAGATCGTCAACGCCGCTAAAAGGGAAGGCAGGCGAGTGATTGCCGTAGGCACGACTTCCGTGCGCACGCTCGAGAGCGTTGCGGATGAAAACGGTATGCTGCACGAATGCAGCGGCGAAACGAGCATCTTTATCTATCCGCCCTACCGTTTCAAGTGCGTGGACGCCTTGATCACCAATTTCCACCTGCCGGAAAGCACGCTCGTCATGCTGGTTGCGGCAATGACGGGCAGAGAGGAAATCCTCCGTGCCTACCGTGTCGCCGTAGAGGAAAAGTATAGGTTTTTCTCCTTCGGGGACGCCATGTTTATCCGATAATCGGAAAGGAATCAAAAATCATGAATTCTTATAACAAAAACGTATTTTTGGGCAGTTTGCTCTATGCACTCGTATTCAACGTCTTCGGCGTTTTATACGTCGCCTTGACGAAGCGATTCCCCAAGGATAAGCTTGCCTATTTTTATAAGGTAAAGGGGCTGGTCATCGGGGAGATCATCAGTTGC
>CAMAGA010000137.1 GCA_945833955.1 uncultured Clostridia bacterium | reverse complement strand
GGCGATTTCGCTTGCTTCCGAAGCGGATATGAACGCAATGCTCGGCGTAGCGGCTCGGCATTTGCGGGATTTTGCCGGAAATATTATCGAAGAAAACGAGAAAGATATTCTGGAATGCAAGCGGGGGGACCAATTCATCGACCGTCTGCGCCTGACAGAGAAGCGGATTGACGGCGTTGCGGAGGGGCTGGAAAAGCTCATGGAAATTCCTTGCCCGGTAGGGGAGGTTATGGAAAGATACACCCGCCCGAACGGTCTGGATATTTCCCGCGTGCGCATTCCCTTAGGCGTAATCGGCATCATCTACGAAGCCCGCCCCAACGTAACGGCGGACGCGATCGGTTTATGTATCAAGAGTGGCAACGCCGTAGTGCTGCGCGGCAGTAAAGAGGCGTTCCGTTCCAACCGCGCCATCGTGAAAGTGATCAAGGAAGCGATCGCCTCGCTCGGCTACAATCCGGAATTTATACAGCTCATAGAAGACTGTACGCACGAAGGCGCGATCGAATTTATGAGAATGAACGGCTTGATCGACGTATTGATTCCTCGGGGCGGCGCAGGGCTCATTCGGAATGCGGTGAAAAATGCAACCGTTCCCCTTATAGAAACGGGTACGGGAAATTGCCACGTCTATATCGAAAAGAGTGCCGATATAAAAAAGGCGATTCCCATTCTGGTCAATGCGAAAACCCAGCGCACTTCCGTTTGCAACGCCTGCGAAAGCCTGCTCATCGACGAAGCGGTTGCAAAAGCGTATTTGCCCGAAGCGGTAAAAGCTTTGCAGGAAAAGGGCGTGGAGATCCGCGCCGACGAAAGAGCAAGGGCAATCTGCCCCGAACTCCTTCCCGCTACCGAAGAGGATTTCGGAACGGAATATCTGGATCTGATCATTTCCGTCAAGATCGTCGGCGGCGTGGAGGAAGCGATAGCGCATATCAACCGTTACAGCACGCATCACAGCGAATGCATCGTTACGGAGGATGTGGTCGTTGCCGAAAAATTCTTAAACGAAACGGACTCTGCGGCGGTGTACGTGAATGCAAGTACCCGTTTCACGGACGGGTTTGAATTCGGGTTCGGTGCGGAAATGGGCATTTCTACCCAGAAGTTGCACGCTCGGGGGCCTATGGGGTTGAGGGAATTGACTTCCTATAAATTCGTCGTGCGGGGCAACGGACAGATCCGAAAATAATATAATTTTTTCCGTAAATAATATAATTTTTTTCCGTGCATAATTTTTCGACAAATTAAAATAATAATATTGTCGGCACGGAATGGACTGAAAAGAGAACAGTTCGTGCTTTCATATAGAGTCGGCGCGATCTGTTTATCAGCGGAAAGGCCGAAGGAATAAGGGTGTTTTTGCAATATTGCAAAAATGCCCTTGTTTTTTTGGGGGGGGACGGGCAGGGTTATACTGCAGAGATGCGGTGCAGAGATACGGGTGCAGGGATACGGGGTGCAGAGATGGGGGGAAGAGGTGCGGGGGGGGGATACGGTTGCAGGGATGGGGAGTAGGGATACGGGGGCGTTTGGGGGGAACGTTTTCAAAATCCGACGATTTTTGCGAATGCGGCAGATTCTGCGTTCATATATTGATATTATGAAAAAAATCGTCTGGGTCGTTTTGTTGTCTTTTTTGTCGGTTGCGGTATTATTTTCCTTTCGTTTCGGAAAGGAAGAAGCCGTACAATCGGAAAAAAATATTATTTTAAGAATATGGAACGTAGATTCCTTTGAGGGCGGAACGGGCAGCCGCACGGCTTTTTTATCCGCGGTGGCTAAAAAATATTCCAAAAAAAATAAAAATATTTATTTTTTAGTATCTTCCATGACTGCCCAAAGCGCAAAAGCCGCCATAGAATCGGGGAATATTCCCGATATCCTGTCCTACGGGATCGGTATGGAGTTTTCGCCGCAGATCTGCGCCGTTTTGCAGAAATCCTTTGCCGGCGGGCTGATTGACGGCGTTCCCTATGCGTACCCGTGGTGTCGGGGCGGATATCTGCTGTTTTCCAAAAAAAATGATTTTTCCAACGTGCAGGAAGCGAATACGGTTATTTCCTGCGGCGGGCAGAACCTGCCTACCGTGGCGCTTGCCGCAGAAGGGTACTTCGGCACCTTTCCGGAAAAAACTTCCACTTCCGCCTACGTGGATTTTCTGAACGGTAAATACGAATATATGCTCGGAACGCAACGGGATTTATTCCGCTTTGCTTCCCGCGGGGAAGCGGTGTATTCCCGAAGTCTGAACGCCTATAACGATCTCTATCAATATATCGGCATATTAAGCAAAGAAAATATTTCCGTTTGTCTGGATTATATTGCATTTTTATTGAGCGGCGACGTGCAAAAATCGCTCACTTCTTTGGGGCTGTGCGGCATAGAATACAAGGGAACGTTTTCTAACGAGGCGTTAGAGGAGCTGTACGAAGCGCAACCGAAGTATACCTGCAACGTATTCAATTCCGAATCCTGCCGTTCCGATTTGGCAACGCTTTCCAGAGAGTGTATGGCTTTACATGAAAATTTTGAAAAAAAGGCAGAAAGTTTTCTGCAACCGATTGAAAAAGAAAGATAAAAGTAGTATAATAAAAGGAGAACGTTCGATTTGACCGATTGGGAAGTGATCAGTAAGTTATATCCCGTATACGGAGAGGCGGAATTTGATTTTGCCGCAAACAGCACGATCGGTTGCGGCGGCAAGGCAAGGGGGGTACTCTATCCTGCCAACGTTTCCGAAACGGAAAAAATATTCCGTTTTTTTCGCTCGGAAAAAATACCTTTTTTGCCCTTGGGGAACGGTTCCAATATTTTAGCTTCCGATCGGGGCATGGACGGATTCGTTTTACGGTTAGAACGAATGAAGCATATTGCTTATTTGGGGAACGGCGTATTGTATGCGGACGCAGGCGTAAGCGTTCGGGACCTGTCCGCTTTCTGCCTGGAAAACAACCTGACGGGATGCGAGTTTTTATGCGGCATTCCGGCAACGCTGGGCGGCTTGTTGTACATGAACGCAGGCGTAACGGGGTTCCATATCGGGGATATTGCGGACAGCGTCGTTGCGCTCGGGGACGGGGGCATCCGCATCGTGCCGAACGAAGAATGCGCCTTCGGAAACAAGACTTCCGTATTCATGCAGACGAAGGAAATCATTCTGGGCGCAAAATTAAAGCTTGCCCCTGCCGAAAAATATATTATTTTGCAAAAAAAGAATTATTTTTTATCGAGGAGGAAGGACCTCCCTTACGGCAAGAGCATGGGTTGCGTGTTCGTGAATCCGCAAGGCATTTCCGCAGGCGCACTCATTCAGATGGCGGGCATGAAAGGTAAGAGAATAGGCGGTGCGGTCGTTTCCGAAAAGCACGCCAATTTTATTCTGAATACGGGAGGCGCAACTTCCGCAGATATCCAAAGACTGATTGCGGAAATCCGGTCCGCCGTGTACCGTTTGAGCGGCGTAAATTTAAAAGAAGAGATACAGTACATAGGAGCATTTACATGATATTAACGGCTGATTATCATACGCATACCATCTATTCCCACGGCAAGGGAACGGTTATGGACAATGCGCTGCAAGCAAAAAAGATAGGATTAAAAGAAATCGGAATTACCGACCACGGATTCGGGCAGATCATGTTCGGGTTGCGGCATAAAAAGATGCCGCAGCTGATTGCCGATTGCCGGGAAGCAACGGAAAAGACGGGCGTGAAGGTACTGGTCGGGATAGAGGCGGATCTGATGGGCGAAGGGGGAGAAACCGATTTAAAGGAGTCGGACTACCCCGACTTCGATCTCTTTCTGATGGGCATTCACATCTTTATCCGTTACAGTTCGTTGCGGGATATATTCAGATTTATGTTGCCCAATCTGATAGACGCCAAATTAAAGCTAAAGCCTTCCGCATCCACCGTTCGGACAACCACCAACGCCTATATCAACGCCATCGAAAAAAATCCGATCGACGTCATTACGCACCTCAATTTCCTGAATTTTTCCGACCCCGTGGAGGTGGCGAAAGCGGCAAGGGATAACGGAACGTATATCGAATTGAATTCCAAAAAAACGCATTTAACGGACGAGGAGCTTGCCGCCGTCCGCGATACGGGCGTTCGGTTCGTCGTCAATTCGGACGCACACTCCGTAGACCGCATCGGGGATACGGTGCGCGTGGAAACACAGCTTTCCAGAGTGGAAATACCCGCTTCGCAGATAGACAACATAGACGGAAAGTTGCCGTCCTTCCGTTTTGCGGCTTATAAAAAAGAACACGGTCTATCATGAATTTTACGCTGACGGTCAAAAAAGAAATCATTCGCCAAAAATATAATTCCGTTC
>CAMAGA010000136.1 GCA_945833955.1 uncultured Clostridia bacterium | reverse complement strand
AGAGCGGCACCGTGATTGCGGAAGAGGTTCTCCTTGCTGAGCTGCGCACGGGAAGATTGGTCGTCCTGATATTAAATACGCGGTAACGGCGAAAAACGCTCTTTCGGCAATGTGCCGAAAGAGCGTTTTTTTATTTTTATCCGATAAAACTCGTAATGAATATTTCCAATCCGATGGCGATGAGGATGACGCCGCCTAAAACAGTCGCCTTCCCTGCCAGCTTGGTGCCGAACTTTTTCCCCAAAAACACACCGAACATACAGAGCCCGAACGTTACGGCGGCAATCAGGACGGCGCAGACCAACGCCATCTGCCAGGGATAGGATTCAATCGTAAACCCTACGGAAAGCGCGTCTATGGAAGTAGCGACGCCCTGTACCAATAACCCGACGAATCCGACTTTCGGCTTTTCTTCCGCAGCCTCGTTTTTACTGCGTACGCCCTCTATAACCATCTTTCCGCCGATGAAGCCGAGGAGCAGCAAGGCAATCCACGGAATAAACCTCCGGAATACCTGAAAGTACTCCACCACGGTATGCACGCACAGCCAGCCGATCATGGGCATAAACCACTGGAAGAAGGCAAACGTCCCTGCCACCAGACACGTTTTTCGCATCTTCATGTTCGGCTCGTTCAATCCGTTGGCAAGCGACACGGAAAATGCGTCCATGGCAAGCCCCACGCCCAAAAGTACGCTGTTCAAGAAAAATAAAAAATTCCAATCCATTGCAAAACCCGAAAAATAAAAATTCTATAAAACACGAAAGATGCGCATATTCTTTATAGTATAATAGCAAACCGCCCCGATTATGTCAAGCAAAACCGCAGTTAAAAAGTTTCCCCGCGGCGGAAAATACAGTTTACTTTTCCGTGCGGGTATGTTATAATACAGTTAAAATATAAGTTTTTTGGATAGCTGTTTTCCCCACGCAATTTACCGAAAAAAGAAGGAGGTTCGGATTATGTACGAAAACATAGCAGCCATATCCACCGCCCCCGGCACGGGCGGCGTGGCGATTATCCGCATCAGCGGCAACGCCGTTTTGCAAACGGCGGAAAAAATGTTCCGCCCCACAGGGAAGACGGCGGTAAAGGACTTCGTACCCTACAAAATGTACCCCGGAGAGATACTTGCCGACGGCTTTACCGACTACGGATTGTGCGTATTTTTTAAAGCGCCGCACAGCTACACGGGGGAGGACACCGTGGAATTCCAATGCCACGGCGGTACGGCGATTGCTCGCGGCGTATTGAAGGCGACCCTTGCCAACGGTTGCCGACTTGCCGAAAAGGGGGAATTTACCAAGAGAGCCTTCCTGCACGGCAAACTTTCACTAAGTTCCGCGGAAGGCGTTATAGATATGATCAACGGGCAGAGCCAATCCGAACTCAAAGCCGGGTATTTTTTGTACAGCGAAAAGCTCACCAAACAGATCAAAAGCCTGCAGGACAGACTGACCTTGGTGATGGCAGGCATAGAAGCGGATATAGATTACCCCGAAGAGGAAGTGGAAGCGGAAAGCTTAGCGGCAACCTTAGAGGAGCTCAAACTGATCCACGCAGAACTTGCCCGCCTCGTAGCAAGTTACTCGGTGGGTAAAAAAATCAAACACGGCGTAAACTGCGCCATTGCCGGCAAACCGAACACGGGCAAAAGCTCGCTGTTGAACGCCCTGCTCGGCTACGAAAAGGCGATCGTTTCCGACGTCGCCGGCACCACCCGCGATACGGTGGAAGGGAGCATGGATATAGACGGCGTTCGATTTAATTTATACGATACCGCCGGCATCCGCAAGAGCGACGATAAAATAGAAGCGATCGGCATAGATCGGGCAAAGCGCATGACTTTGGGCGCAGACGTCATTTTATTCGTGCTGGATTCCTCCGCTCCCTACACGGAGGAAGACAAGCTCGTATACGAAAGCATTCGGGAGAAGCCGCACGTCGTAGTGTACAATAAAACGGATAAAGACGCCAACGCTTTGACGGACGCACCAAAAGCGGATATCCGCATTTCGGCTGCCACGGGGGAGAATTTGGATAGCTTATGCAACCTGTTACGGGAGCGGGGCGCAGGCACCGCAGGCGAAGGCAACTTTTTAACGGAGGAACGCCACTACGCCGCTTTAAAGGAAGCCGCCGCCCGCATGGAAAAAGTGCTGCATGATTTTGAACTCGTCCCCACCGATATGCTCACCATCGAGCTTTCCGCCGCATGGGAAAAGTTGGGGGAAATCAGCGGCGAAACCGCAAACGAACGCATCATTGACGAGATCTTTTCCAAATTCTGCGTCGGTAAATAATACACAAAAGGAGCAAAGCTTATGGTCAATCTGGAACTTTACAGAGTCTTTTATACGGTAGCCCGATGCGGCAGTCTGACCAAAGCTGCCGAAGAACTGTTCATCAGCCAGCCGGCAGTTTCGCAGGCAATCAAACAACTCGAAACCCAATTAGGCACAACGCTCTTTAACCGAACGCACAGGGGCATGGAACTTTCCACCCAAGGCGGAAAAATCATCTTTAAAAACGTAGAGTCGGCTCTGCAACTTCTGGACGAAGCCGAGGAAAGGATCAAAGCCATGAACACGACGGCATCCGGAACGATACGCATCGGCGCAACGGATACCATCTTCAAACACTTCCTTGCCGACAAAATCGTGCAGTATCACGAAAAATACCCTGCCGTCCGCATCGTGCTTTCCGCAAGCACTTCCCCGGAAACCATTCGGCAACTCAAGGAAAACAAGTGCGACGTCGGATTTATCAATCTGCCCGTAGAAGATCGGGATATTCTTTTTACCAGCGGCGGCATGAATTTAAACGATATATTTATCACGGGCGAAAAATACAAAGCAGTATCGGATCACCCCGTTCCTTTAAAATCTTTAATGAACTTTCCTCTGCTGCTGATGGATACCGACACGGTTGCCAGACGTTCCTTCGATGCGTACACCAAACAAATCGGCATTCATTTACAGCCCGATCTGGAAACGGCAAGCTGGGATCTGATGACTCGCCTCGTGCAAAAGGGGATGGGCATCGGTTGCATCCCTCGGGAATACGTAAAAAAGGAATTGGAAGAAGGTTCTCTGTTTGAAGTAAAAACCGAACCCGCTCTGCCTACCCGTTCCGTCGGCATCGCCCTGCCGAAAAACACGGTACTTTCCTATGCGCTCAAAATATTTCTTTCCACGTTTGAATAAACCGCAAAATCCGCACCGAGCAACGCATCGGCGCGGATTTTCCTTTTATTTCGGCTTTTCCTCGAATATGATCTTCTTCGGTTCGGAATACGTCGTCTTGGCGGTTCTCTTTTTGCGTTCCACTATGTAGTAGACGGGTTCGGGAGGGGCGGGCGGAGGGGGCGGAGGCGCAGGTTTTTTGCGACGGGCACAAAACCCGATCCACGCCAGCTTGGCCACGTATACGCCAAAAAAGCACAGCCCGAAAAGCAACAACAGAATGAATATTCCCATATACTATCTCCTTGCCCAAAGTATAGCACGCCTTTTATTGCGAAGAACGGGCATTTGTGTATATTTTTTGCTTTTTTTACACAAGTTAAATGCGGAGGTATATTATGGAAGAAGAGGAAACGTTCGCCATTCCCAAAACGGAAAAGGGAGAATACGAAGAATTCAAGCGGGAAAAGAAGCTGAAAGCCGTGCATTCGGAACTGAAAAAACTTTGCGTGGACGGAACGGAATACGGGCTCACTATGGAAGCTTTGCAAAAAAAGCGGAACGAGGCGGAAAAGTACGGGCTTTGCGGTATCTGCGTGTATCCCGTACACGTAAAAACGTGTAAACGGCAATTATTGCAGGGCATCGTCCGCTGCCGCATCCCCGGCGGAGAGTCCACCGTCAAAACGAAAGCTTACGCCTGCAAACGCGCGGTAGCCGACGGTGCGGACGAAATCGTGTTTTCCGTTTGCGCTTCGGCAGTCAAAAGCAACAACAAGCCTTATCTGCGCAAGGAAATCAAGCGCATGAAAAAATCCGCCAAAAAGAGACCCGTCATTGCACGCTTACAGACCAACCTCTATACGCAAGCGGAAGTTTACGACTATTTACGCCTTGCCAACGATTGCGGCCTGCACGCCGTACTGCTTGCCGATTCGGCCAATCTGCACTCGGAAATCTTCACCCGTGCCAAGAACGTTGCTCCCGAAGTCCGCCTTTATGCGGAAGCCGTAAACGACGCAGAAGCTTTCCGCTCCCTTATGCTATTGGGTGCGGACGGAGCGCAAGGCAGCAACTGCGCTTTTGTTGCGGAAGCGCTCCTTTCCGAAATATAAATAAAGAATAACGCCGAGGAGCAAAATCCCGAAGAATAACGCCGAGGAGCAAAACTCCTCGGCGTT
>CAMAGA010000135.1 GCA_945833955.1 uncultured Clostridia bacterium | reverse complement strand
GGTGTGGAAATCCGTGGGCGGTGTGGAAATCCGTGGGCGGTGTGGAAATCCGTGGAGAGAGGTACGTAAAAAATGCTTCTTCCAAAAAGGAAGAAGCATTGCGTGCAATAATAGATATTTTTCGATTTGGAACAATAATACCGCAAGACGATGGTTTATACGCATTTCGTCAGTTTTGCCATAGGCAAAAAATCAGTTTTTCCGTCCGAAAGACGGGATTCCGGTTTTTAGTTGTATAAATTTTTACATAGTTTTAGTTATAAATCAAGGCATATTCAATAAAACGAAAATAGCATTCGGTCGCATTAGAGAAATGCGTACCGTATAGCGGTTTTCGTTGAACGGTCCAAACCGTGCCTATGTAGGCTTTTTTTACAGCGAAAAGTTCAAACGCCTCAACGATGCGCTCATGCTTTTCGCCAAAACGTCATGACAGGTACCGTTGGTACTGCAAATACAGTTTCCGGAAGGAGACCTTTCTGCCCGTATGCGATGCGTAATCCGTAAAAGAGGGATTTCCCATTGCCATATCGTCCGTGTCGTTTCCGATTACCGCATGGAAGACGGTCAAAAGGATAATCAACAGAACGGACAAACAAAGCGTTATGAGTGACCACAGTGCGGCCATATAACGCGTCAGTTCTGCCAATGAATCGGTATGGAGCAATTCGTGCATCGTTTCTACGAAGGAAAGGTAGTTCCCTTTCCCGAAAATGAGGAGGCAGGCGGCTTTGATTTCTTCAAAATGCTCGCTGGCAACGTTCAAAGCTACAACGAACAACCACAAGACGATCGAAAGCACGAGATAACGCTTTTTAGGCAAGCGTGCAAGCAGCGCGCCGCATATAAAGCTGAATGCCGTAGCGATCAGTAACATTGCCTTTTCCTCCTTTTGCAATACTTATCTCTATTATAAGATAAAAGAAAGTAAATGTCAACCAAAAGAGAGGAAATTATCTTGCAATTTCCTCTCTTTATCCAATTCAGTTTATTCTTCTTCGCCGGCAAGCATGGCTTCTCTGTCCGCCACGGCAAGCGCTTCCAACATCTCGTCTATTTCCCCCATCATAAAAGCGTCTATGGAAAAGAGGCTCAGATTGATGCGGTGGTCGGTAACCCGGCTTTGGGGGAAGTTATAGGTGCGGATGCGTTCGCTGCGGTCGCCCGTGCCGACCAGGCTCTTTCGGTTGGCGGCGTATTCCGATTGGGAACGGCTGTTGTAATAGTCGTACAGTCTGGAACGAAGCACCTTGAATGCTCTTTCCTTGTTTTTGAGCTGGCTTCGTTCGTCCTGACAGCTGACCACGATTCCCGTGGGGAAGTGCGTGATGCGGATCGCCGTTTCCGTTTTATTGACTTTTTGCCCGCCTGCGCCGCTGGAACGGAAGACGTCCAGACGGATATCCTTTTCGTCTATCTGTACGTCCACTTCCTCCGCTTCGGGCAGAACGGCAACGGTAACGGTGGAGGTATGCACTCTGCCCTGCGACTCCGTTTCCGGCACACGCTGTACACGGTGTACGCCGCTCTCGTATTTGAGCTGTTTGTACGCGCCCTTGCCGGAAATATTCACGGTTGCTTCCTTGATGCCGCCGAGTTCCGTTTCGCTGATGTCCACGCATTCAAACTTTAAGCGGTGGCGGTCGCAGTAGCCCATATACATACGGTACAGGCTGTAAGCAAACAGAGCGGCTTCTTCGCCGCCGGCACCGCCGCGGATTTCCAGAATACAGTTTTTGTCGTCATTCTTATCCTTCGGCAATAGCAGAATTTTCAGTTCGTTCTCGATTTCGGCAAGGCGATTTTTGCATTCGTAGGCTTCCGCATTGCAAAATTCCCGCATTGCCGGGTCGGTTTCCGCTTCCGCCATGGCAAAAGCGTCGTTCATTTCCGTTTCCGTCTTTTGGTATTCCCTGTATTTTTGCGCAATCTCTTCGATTTCCGCCTGTTCTTTGGAAAGCCTCGTCCACTCTTCCATATCGGCAAGCGTGGCAGGATCGGCAAGTTTTTCCGTCAACGCATCGTATCTGCGTAAAATTTCTTCCGGTTTTTTCAGCATAGTTTCCCTCTCATGCATAAGTAATTACAACCACTCTGTCTCTGCCTTCCAGATCTTTTACGATCTGCGCCTTGGAGGCGTCGGTAAAGAGAGCGGCTACCAAAACGGCTTCGTCTTCGCCCGTTTCCATCAGAACGGTGCCGTGGCCGTCCTTTAAGTGCAATACGGCTTCTCTGGCGATGATGCGGTAAAAATCCAGTCCGTCTTCCCCGCCATCGAGTGCGATATACGGCTCGAATTCCCGTACTTCCTTCTGAATGACGGGGATTTCCCCGCGCTTGATATACGGTGGATTGGCAATGATCACGTTATAATCGCTCTCCGCCGATCGGAGCATATCGCTTGCAAAGAAGCGGACGTCCGCTTCGTGCAGGGCGGCGTTTTCGGCGGCGAGGGCAAGCGCATCCTCGCTGATATCGGAAGCGTCCACGTGGATATGCTTTTCCTTGGAAACGGCAATCGCCACGGCGCCGCTACCCGTACAGATTTCCAGCACCTTATCCTGCGGGCGGACGGTGCGAATCGCCATTTCGGCAAGAATCTCCGTTTCGGGGCGGGGGATCAGCACTCTTTCGTCCACCTTGATTTTATAGCCGTAAAATTCGGTGTCCCCCACGATATACCAGAGCGGTCTGCCCGTCAGGCGTTCCTGCACGTACTTTTCCGTGCGGCGCACCTGATCCAGTGTCATCTGCGCTTCTTCGGTCAGTCTGCTGCGGGGTACGTTCAGTACGAGGGAGAATATCCATTCCGCATCGGAATCGTCTATGCCGCTTTCGGAAAAACGCTGCTTTACCTCGGCGAGGTATTCGGAAAGCTTTCTCGGCGTAATAAAGCTCGTTACGGGGAGAGTGGGGTCGGCGTCCATATCGTATACGGTGCGGAAGGCGCGGATGGCAACCTCGATCATTGCGTCGTCGGGTTCTTGGGTGGTGAGCCTTTGGAGGAGCAGACCGGGCGCCTTGAGGGGGAGCAGGAGCTTGCTGTCCGATTTGGCGAGCCCCCTTAAAAGTTCAAAGGAAAGCCCTGCCACGAGCGGCAACAGCGCAATTTTGATGGCGAAGCGGATCAGGAAGTTCCATACTTTATAGTGCGCAACCGTTTCCGCCACGTACAGCGGTTCCAAAAGGCTGTTCGCAATGGAAAAGACCAGAATGCTGACGACCATGACGAAGAAAAGGAAGGTCGTGCCGCAACGGTCGTGTACCCGGCTGCAGGGGCGCACGTTTTCTACCGTCAGATCCAAGCCCTTTTCAAAGCAGGTAATCGTCTTGTGTTCTGCGCCGTGGTACATAAAGGTGCGGCGTATATCCTTCATACACGTCATCAAAAGGATGTACAGAACAAAAATCAGGATGCGGATTCCGCCTTCGATCAGGTTATAGGCAACGCCCTGCCAGCCGGTGGAGGCAAGACCCGTCCAACTGCCGATTAAGGAGACGAGCAGTTGCGGCAGGAACACGAAGAGCCCTACGGCAAACAGAATGCCGATCACGGTGGAAAAGCCTAAAATGATGGTCATGACGTCTATTTTGCACTTTTTTGCAAGCCACTTTTCAAATCTGGAAGGTTCTTCTTCCTCTTCTCCGAATACGGCGGCGCTGCGCATGAGCGTTCGGGAGCCGCCTACGAGGGAAGAAATAAAACTGACTACGCCGCGGATAATGGGCAGTTTTGCCAATCGGGAAGTCTTTTCTTCGGGTTTTAAGCGTACGCTTTCCACCTGTATATTGCCTTCCGCATCTCTGACGGCGGTAGCCATGGCGGTTTTGCCGCGCATCATGACGCCTTCGAGCACGGCCTGCCCGCCTATATACGTTTTGCGTGATTTGTTTTTATTCAAAATCGGGTACCTCGTTTTCAAAATCTGTTTAAGAAAAAGCCCTGCGGGGAAACCGTAGGGCAAATCTTTCGTCTTGTAAAAAACTCCGTTCGGGCTTTTACTTTAAGTTGAACTTCTTCTTGAACTTTTCAACACGTCCACCGGTGTCTACCAGTTTCTGTCTGCCCGTAAAGAAAGGATGGCATTTGCTGCAAATATCGATCTTCATAATTTCCACGTCTTTCGTGGTACCGGTCTTGAAGGTCTCGCCGCAAGCACAGACAACTGTTACTTCATGGTAGTTGGGATGTATATCGGATTTCATAATATCACCTCTCCTTGTTTTATTCCGAAAGCTATTATATCCTTTTTTTTATCTTTCGTCAACTTTTTTTCGGGGGATTTAATCCTTTATTTCAATGTTTTTTCCGTTTTTTTCCAAAGCGGGTAAAAAAGGCTGTGCGACAGCAAAAAAGTTTTTGCGAAG
>CAMAGA010000134.1 GCA_945833955.1 uncultured Clostridia bacterium | reverse complement strand
GTGGGGGAAAAGAAGCGAAAAAAGCTCATGGAAAAATTCGGCACGTTGGATAAAATACGGTCCGCAACGGAAGCGGAGCTGTGCGAGGTGGAAGGCATCGGCACGGAGCTTGCGCAGAAGATAGTAAATTATTTTAAGGAAAATTTATAAAATGCAACAGACGAAACGATATAAAATGATTATTTCCGATTTTGACGGCACTCTGCGGGACGATAACTATCGGGTATCGGAGAAAACGGCGGAAGCGATACGCAGGCATACGCAAAACGGCGGAATCTTTGCCGTGGTCACGGGCAGAATGCGCTCTTCCATTTTACCCATCGTGCGGAGCATTCCGCTGACGGGGCTCGTCGTTTCCTATCAGGGCGCAACGGTTACGGAGATAGAGACGGGAAAGGACCTTCTGAATGCGGGCTTGCGCAACGAGCAGGCGATTTTCGTATGCGGGGCGTTTGCCCGCCGCAACCTGCATACGCACGTGTATATACACGATACCCTGTACTGCAACGTGGACGACGAAGCTCTGCACCTCTACGAAAAGTATTGTAAAATTAAGGGCATAGTCGAGCCCGATCTGCAAAAGCTGATTGCCGAGGACGGCGGATACGTGCAGAAGATCCTTGCCATGGTCGATCCTGCCGATCGGGACGGCATTATAGACGACTTGCGCGAAGAATTGGGGAGCGAATATGACGTAACGTATTCCAGCGACTTTTTTGTGGAAGTTTCCGCAAAAGACTATACGAAGGGAACTATCGTACCCTTCCTTGCCCGTTTTTACGGCATAGAGGAATCGGACATTTTAGCCGTGGGGGACAGCTTTAACGACGCACCCATGCTGATTCGGGCAGGAATGGGCGTAGCGGTCGCCAATGCGGATAAACGCCTGAAAGAAATTGCGGACGTGATTTATACTTATACGAACAACGAGGACGCCGTGCGCCGCATTTTAGAAGAGTACGGTCTGGCGAAAGAATAAGGAATAAGGAGATTCGGAATGGAACAGGAAATCAAAATCATCAAAAAGACCGTTATGGTAAACGAATTTGCCTCCGATCTGCATCTGGAAGTGATTCTGGCAGGCAGAGGTATGATCAATCTGGATTCCATCAGCGTAAATCGACCCGGTTTACAGCTGACGGGTTTTTACAAGTATTTTAATCCGAGTCGCATACTCGTAATCGGTCTGACCGAGTATGAATACATTCGGTCCCTTCCGCCGGAGAAACGGTTTGAATGTCTGAGTACGTTGCTTTCCTATAAAGAAATACCTTGCGTGATCATTTCGAGAGATTTGCCTATTATGCCCGAATTTATCGACATTGCAAGGAATGCAAATTGCCCCATCTTCCGTAGCGGCAAGGTATCCACCGAACTCATGAACGATTTATATCTCTACTTAAACGATAAGCTTGCGCCTTCCACGTCCGTGCACGGCGTACTCATGGAAGTCTTCGGGGTGGGTATTCTCATCACGGGTACGAGCGGCGTAGGGAAAAGCGAAACGGCGATGGAGCTGATCAAGCGAGGGCATCGGCTCGTGGCGGACGATTCCGTACTCATCCGCAAGATCGGCAACGACCTCATCGGCACCGCGCCGGAAATGATCCGCTACTTTATGGAACTGAGAGGCATCGGCATCATCAACGTCAAAAATATGTACGGTTCGGGTTCTATTCTCAACGAAAAGAAGTTGGAGCTCGTCATCGAACTGGAAGCATGGCAAAGCGGTAAAACGTACGACCGCATCGGCACGGCGGACCTTTCCGAAACGATTTTGGGTAAATCTTTGGCAAAGCATATCATTCCCGTCTCTCCCGGGCGGAACCTTGCCATTATTATAGAAGTTGCGGCGCGGAACTACCGATTGGAAAGTATCGGTTACGATGCGGCGGCAGAACTCATTCAAAGAACGATAGGTAGATAATTAAGGAGATATACATTATGACAGACAACAGCATTTACAACAATCCGCTCATTACGCGCTATGCAAGCCGCGCCATGCAGGAAAACTTTTCCGACGAAAAGCGCATTCGGCTCTGGAGAAAGCTCTGGATTGCCCTTGCGGAGTCGGAAATGGAGCTCGGGCTCAATATCACGCCCGAACAGGTAGCGGAATTGAAGGCGCACGCCGAAGATATCGACTTTGACGCCGCCGCAAAATACGAACACCTCGTGCGGCACGACGTCATGGCGCACGTACACGCTTACGGGGATGTTGCGCCCAACGCCAAGGGAATCATTCACCTGGGCGCTACTTCCTGTTATGTCAACTGCAATTCGGAAGTCATCATTTTAAACGACGCATTGGATCTGATTTTGGGCAAGCTCGTCAACGTTATAGATAAATTGCGCAAGTTTGCGTTGCAGTATAAGGATCTGCCCACGCTCGGCTTTACGCATTTGCAGCCGGCGCAGCTCACCACGGTTGGCAAGCGCGCCTGCCTTTGGTTGCAGGACCTTGAAATGGACTATGCGAATCTCATGGATTTGAAGTCCCACGTCAAGCTCCGCGGCGTAAAGGGCACTACGGGTACGCAGGCAAGCTTTATGGAACTGTTCGGCGGCGACGAAGAAAAGGTCAAGGAATTGGAGAGAAGAGTCGTTGCCAAAATGGGCTACGAAAAGGTTTACGGCGTTACGGGGCAGACATATCCGAGAAAATTCGACTACAACGTGCTGTGCGTGCTTTCCCAGATAGCGCAGAGCGCCTACAAATTTGCCAACGACGTGCGCATTCTGCAGAACATGAAGGAAATCGAGGAGCCGTTTGAAAAGAATCAGATCGGTTCTTCCGCCATGGCGTACAAGCGCAACCCCATGCGTTCGGAACGCATCTGTTCCCTTGCCCGTTACGTCATTTCCCTGCCCGTGAACAGCGCAATCACTTCCTCCACGCAGTGGTTTGAAAGAACGCTGGACGACTCCGCAAACCGTCGGATCGTCAATGCCCAAGCCTTCCTCTCCGTGGACGCCATCCTCAACCTGTATATGAACGTTGCGGAAAATCTGGTCGTTTACGAAAAGGTCATCACAAAGCACATTGCGGCGGAACTGCCCTTCATGGCAACGGAAAATATCATTATGGACTGCGTAAAGGCAGGCGGAGACAGACAGGAACTGCATGAACGCATCCGTCAGCTTTCGCAGGAAGCCGGCAGGAACGTCAAGGTGGAAGGCAAGGAGAACAACCTCATCGAACTCATCGAAGCGGACGAAACGTTCCGCGCCGTACACGGCAAAATGTCGGAAATCCTCGACCCGATTAAATTCATCGGCAGAGCGCCTTCGCAGGTGGTAGAATTTATCCGGAACGAAATCGATCCCATCCTGACCGAAAATGCAGCTTTGCTCGGTCAGAAAGGCGACGTAAAAGTATAATATTGCCATGCGCCCGAAGGTAACGCCTTGCGGGCGCATAATCATATTCCGTCGGCGGCAGACCGCCCCGTCCGTAAAATCCAATACGGGCAAAACCCAAACGCATTGTTTACGACAAAAGAATAGAAAAAGGGATATATCCGAAGAGAAGCCCCCTGTACGGAAAGTGTTTTCCGTACAGGGGGCTTTGGAAAAGGACTTTGCGGGGAATTATCTTTCATTCCCTTGTTTCGTATCCGTAAATTTGCGGAAGTGTTTATTGTTCCGCTTGGGCATATTGCGAACGGCGCCGCCGTACTGCGAAGAGCTGTTGTTTTCGCTCCCGGAGTGTTCCTGCACGGAACGGTTGCCCTTGCGGGGCGTGGTGCTTGCGGGGTCTTTTTGCATATTGCTCTTTTTCTTCTGCGTGTTGGTCTGCTCGGGCAGGATATCTTCTTCCTCTTCCTCGCAGAAGCCGTATTTTTCGCACAGGAAGTCGTAGAATTCAGCGAGGATCTGCTCGTTGAAACCGCACGCGCCGTAGCCGCAGTTGGGGCAACCGCCCATGTGCATGAAGGGCGAATATCCGAATCCCCCGAACGCCATGGAGTAAGGCATGGGGAACGTGTGCATACCGTAAGTGCGTCTGTGCTTTTGCGGGCAACGCTCGTTCGGGCATTCTTCTTCCGATTTCCGGTTTTGGTCGGATTCTTCCTTTAAAGCAGGCGCAACGTTCGTCATCGCAAAGGAAGAGGAGTTACTGCTGTCTTGTTCGGGCATGGTCATGGAGCATGCGCAGAAAGAAAGACAGATGACACAAAGTACCGTCAGAATAAACGGTTTTATCTTGAAAATTTTCATACCTCTATTATGGGTGTTCCGCCTGAAATTATGTAGTTTTTTCAAATATTTTCACATTTTTCTCTTTTGCGGAAAGAGAAGGGAAAAAGCGAAGGGAAAAAGCGAAGGGAAAGCAAGCGAAGGGAAAACAAGCGAAGGGAAAGCAAGCGAAGGGAAAGCAAGCGAAGGGAAA
>CAMAGA010000133.1 GCA_945833955.1 uncultured Clostridia bacterium | reverse complement strand
GTTCGTTGCGACTTCAACGTACCCATGAAAGACGGCAAAATTACAGACGAAAACAGAATTCTCGGCGCGCTTCCCACCATTCAATATCTTTTGGATAAAGGTGCAATCGTTACGCTTTGCTCCCACATGGGCAAGCCGCACTCCATTTTCTCTGCCGAAGTAAAACTCAATAAAAAGGATAAGAAAAAGGTAGAAGCCGGAGAAAAGACGGCGGAAGAAATCATTCAGAAAGCCCTGAAAGAAGAACCCAAAAAGCTTACGCTGAAACCGGTTGCCGACAGACTCAACGAGCTCCTCGGCGGCAAGGTTACGTTTGCTACCGACGTAATCGGCCCCGACGCTACCGCCAAGAGAGACGCTTGCAAGTGCGGCGAAGCGGTACTTTTGGAAAACCTCCGCTTCCATTGGGAAGAAGAAAAGAAGGAAGAAGGCTTCTGCCGCGCGCTTGCGCATGACGCGGAAATTTTCGTAAACGACGCATTCGGCACGGCGCACCGCTCCCACGCTTCCACCGCCGCAATCGTGGAATACGGCATCATCAAGACGGCTGTCTGCGGCTTCCTTATCGAAAAGGAACTCACCGTCATGGCAGACACGCTGGAAAATCCCGCTCGTCCCTTCGTGGCTATCCTTGGCGGCGCAAAGGTTGCGGATAAGCTCAACGTTATCAACAATCTCCTCGAAAAGTGCGATACGCTCATCATCGGCGGCGGTATGTCCTATACCTTCCTCAAAGCGCAGGGCTATGAAGTCGGTACTTCCCTCGTAGACGACGAAAAGATCGAATATTGCCGTTCCATGATCCAAAAGGCTAAGGATATGGGCAAGGAACTGCTCCTGCCCATCGACACGGCAGTCGTAGACGACTTCCCCGATCCCATCGACGCACCCGTCAACGTTACCTATATGGATTCCCACAATCTGCCTGCAGACAAGATGGGCCTCGACATCGGTCCCAACACGATCGCTCTCTTCTCTTCCAGAATCAAGAACGCAAAGGCTGTTATCTGGAACGGCCCCATGGGCGTATTTGAAAACCCGACTTTGGCTGCAGGTACCCGTGCCATTGCGGCAGCCCTTGCGGAAACGGACGCTACCACCATCATCGGCGGCGGCGACAGCGCAGCGGCAGTACAACAGCTCGGCTTTGCGGATAAGATGACCCACATTTCCACCGGCGGCGGCGCATCCCTCGAACTCTTCGAAGGTAAGGTTCTGCCCGGTATCGCTTGCCTCAACGAAAAAGAATAAGAGAAGGACAGCATAATGAGAAGACCTATCATTGCCGGCAACTGGAAAATGAATAAGACCGCTTCCGAAGGCGTAGCCTTGGTAGAAGCGTTGAAGCCCCTCGTTGCAGACGCAAACTGCGACGTAGTCGTATGCGTTCCCGCAATCAACATTCCTGCTATCAGCGAAGCCTGCAAGGGTTCCAATATCCACGTCGGCGCAGAAAATATGCACTGGGCGGCTTCCGGTGCCTATACCGGGGAAATTTCCGCCGAGATGCTCCAAGAATACGGCGTGGAATACGTTATCGTCGGGCATAGCGAAAGAAGACAGTACTTCGGCGAAACGGACGAAACCGTGAATAAGCGCACGCTTGCCGTACTGGCGGCAGGCATGACGCCCATCGTATGCGTGGGTGAAAAGTTGGAAGAACGGGAAAACGGCACTACGAACGAAGTGCTCGACCGTCAGCTGACCGTCGGACTTGCGGGCGTGGAAGACGTAAAAAAGGTAGTCATTGCCTATGAACCCGTATGGGCTATCGGTACCGGCAGAACGGCAACCGACGAACAGGCGGAAGAAACCATCGCCTATATCCGTAAGAAGATCGGCGAACTTTTCTGCCCTCGTTGCGCAGAAAACACGCGCATCCAATACGGCGGTTCCATGAACGCAAAAAATTGCAAGGGTCTGATGGCGCAGGCGAATATCGACGGCGGCTTGATCGGCGGCGCCTCTTTGAAAGCCCCCGACTTTTCCGCAATCGTTCATTTTGACCGATAATTCAACGAACACAAAGGCGGCTTGGACGAGCGTCCGAGCCGCTTTTAACCCAAAAAAATATCAGGAGATAAATATTTATGGCTAAAAAACCTTATGCTATCGTCATTATGGACGGCTACGGCATCAATGCCGAAAACGAAGGCAACGCTATCTTTTTGGCGCACGCACCCGAAGTCAATCGCCTCATGGCGGAATATCCCTCCTCTACGCTCGGCGCAAGCGGCATGAGCGTCGGTCTGCCGGACGGACAGATGGGAAACTCGGAAGTCGGGCACCTCAACATCGGCGCAGGCAGAATCGTCTATCAGGATCTCACCAAAATTACCAAAGCCATTATGGACGGCGACTTCTTCCGTAATCCCGCTTTAATCGCCGCCATGGATAACGCCAAAAACAACGGCAAAAAACTGCACCTTTGGGGGCTTTGCTCGGACGGCGGCGTGCACAGCCACTTAACGCACCTTTTCGCCTTGCTGGAAATGGCTAAGAAAAGAGGGCTTACGCAAGCTTACGTACACTGCTTTATGGACGGCAGAGATACCGCTCCCACCTCGGGCGCAGGCTTCCTTGCCGCTTTGCAGGCAAAGATGGACGAAATCGGCTACGGCAAGATTGCTTCCGTCTGCGGCAGATACTACGCCATGGACAGAGACAACAACTGGGACCGCACCGAAAAAGCTTACGATATGCTCACGCTCGGCACGGGCGTACACGCCGGAACCGATGCGGTAAAGGCTGCGCAGGACAGCTACGCAAACGGCGTTACCGATGAATTTATACTGCCCACCAACCTCTGCGAAGACGGCAAGCCCGTCGCCTTGGTGGAAGAAGGCGATTCCGTCATCTTCTTCAACTTCCGCCCCGACAGAGCCAGACAGATCACCCGCGCCTTCTCGCAGAAGGAATTTACGCCGTACGTGGACGAAGCGAAGGGCAAGAAGATGTACTTTGACCGCAAGACGGGCTTCCTTGCGCCTACCTACACCGGCTTTGCCGTATACGATTCCTCTTTCAAAGATATCTTCGTTGCATTCCCGCCCGAAGACATCACCAACACCTTGCCGCAGTATCTGGCTTCCTTGGGCAAAAAGCAGCTCCACATTGCCGAAACGGAAAAATATGCGCACGTAACCTTCTTCTTCAACGCCAAACTCGAAGAACCCGTTGCGGGGGAAACGAGAATCGTGATTCCTTCCCCCAAGGTTGCAACTTACGACCTGAAGCCGGAAATGAGCGCATACGAAGTTACCGATAAGGTTTTAGAAGAACTTTCCACGGGCGAATACGACGTAATGATCTTAAACTTCGCCAACTGCGATATGGTCGGCCATACCGGCATCATCTCCGCAACAATCCAGGCAGTAAAAACCGTCAACGAATGCGTACAGAAGGTCATGGACAAGATCCTTTCCATGGGCGGCTCCGCTCTGCTCACGGCAGACCACGGCAATGCGGACAAGATGATTGCGGAAGACGGTTCGCCTTTCACGGCGCATACCACCAACCCCGTACCCGTCGTGCTCGTTTCCGAAGAATATAAGAACGCGCGCCTTGCGGACGGCGGCGTACTTGCCGACCTGGCGCCCACCCTTTTGGACGTAATGGGCCTCCCCATCCCCAAGGAAATGACGGGCAGAAGTTTACTCATCAAAGAATAATTCTATACATCGGATATAACAGTCCGGGCACATTCGCATTATGCAAAAAGCACTGCAAATCTTACGATTTGCAGTGCTTTCCTTTTGATTCGTCGGATTTACGGAAAGAATCAATAGTTTTCCGCATTGACTTCGAAATATGCCTGCGGATGTGCGCATACGGGGCAGATTTCGGGCGCTTTGGTGCCGACTACGATATGACCGCAGTTGCGGCATTCCCATACCTTGACTTCGCTCTTTGCAAATACCTGCGCCGTTTCTACGTTTTTGAGCAATGCTCTGTAACGTTCTTCGTGATGCTTTTCAATGGCGGCTACCATTCTGAACTTTCTGGCAAGATCGGTAAAGCCTTCCGCTTCGGCGGTCTTGGCAAATTCTTCGTACATATCCGTCCATTCGTAGTTTTCGCCGTCTGCGGCTGCTTCCAGATTTTCCGCAGTGGTGCCGATGCCGTTGAGCTCCTTGAACCACATCTTAGCGTGTTCCTTTTCGTTATCCGCAGTCTTTAAGAACAAAGCGGCGATCTGCTCGAAGCCGTCCTTCTTTGCCTTGGAAGCAAAGTACGTATACTTGTTTCTTGCCTGCGATTCGCCTGCGAAAGCGGCTTCCAGATTCTTTTCCGTCTGCGTACCGGCATATTTATTCTGCGGTTTCGTTTCGGAAATCAGTTCCAGCTTTTCGCCCTTCTGACGGCATCTGGGGCATACTGCCTCTTCTCCGTCTGCCACGGTGAATACTTCACCACAAACTTTACACTT
>CAMAGA010000132.1 GCA_945833955.1 uncultured Clostridia bacterium | reverse complement strand
TCCCCCTGTCGGTTTTGTTGGTTCTTGCGGGCAGTGGATAATCCCATCGGCTTTGTTCGTTGCGGCATTGTTGGTTTTTTGCAGTTTTATTTGTTGCCCCCATTCGATGAATTTCGGCGGTTTTCCCATTTTTTTCGAAAATATCGGACTCATAAGGCGCATCGATTTTGCCCGCCTCCACCCAACGGGGCGCACACCGCTTTCGCCTGCCTCCACCTGACGGAGCCACATGGATACCGCCTGCCTCCACCTGACGGAGGAGGTGGCAAAAATCTTCGATTTTTGACGAAGGGAGAGAAAAACAATGTCTAACGGTTATCTCAAAGGTATGGCAAGATTTGAACTATGCCCTGCCTTCCTCTGACGAGGAAGGTGATACGACGTAAGCCGTGACGGAGGGAGAGAAAAACTACAATTAAACAGCGGCACAAATGCTTTAAAATGTTCCGAACAATTCCTACCAAATCATAAAAAGGATGTATCTGACCGCATTTATGCTTGCAATTTTTTGCTCGCAAAAAATTGCAAGCAGTAAAAATCTCTCCCTCAGTCAGCTTCGCTGACAGCTCCCCCGTCAGGTGGAGCCTTTCTACCGTTTTGAATTCGTACTCTACTAATTCCTTTGAGATAGAAAAGAGATAACCCCATTCTCAACTCCCCGTCAGGTGGAGACTTTCCAACCGCGTTAATTTGAGCTTTAGCATAACTTTGAAGTTCGCCGGAAGCTTTTATAAGGATAATCCTTCACCTTCTTATTTTAATCCCACCCCAATAATGGGATTCGGGTTACTTCCGATGAATGCCTTCCGAGCAAAGTAGGATTATACCTTGCCTTTCTTCTTCGAGAAAAGAGCGTGTCTTTTATAAGGATGAAAATTATACCGAAAACCATGCGCCCGAGGCGGAATTTTTCCGCCTCGGGCGCATTGGTTTTGACTACATTCATCCGGTAAATTCATTTCGGGTGCGTTCATTTTGACTACATTCGTCCGGTAAATTCATTTCGGATGCATTCATCTTTCTATTTGCATCGTATTCATTTTGCTTTTGAATTATATACATGAAACGCCGCTTTTGCGCATTACGTACTGCGCATCGCACGCATTCATTTTTAATTGTTAATTGTTAATTATTTAAATAATAAATTGCGCATTGCGCACGATTATTCCAAAATATCGTTCATGTCGTACTTGCCCGCAGGTTTGCCGACCAAAAACTTTGCCGCACGGATCGCTCCGACCGCAAAGACCCGCTTGCTCCGTGCGCTGTGCGTGACCGTAATCACTTCGTCCTCGCCGGCAAACATGACTTCGTGTTCGCCCACGATCGTACCGCCCCGCACCGCATGAATACCGATTTCCTCGCCCCTTGCGCCGACCATACCTTCCCTGCCGAAGACGAACGGCTTTTCCCCGTCAAACGCACTCCTTGCGCTTTCCGCCAGCATGAGAGCCGTGCCCGAGGGGGCGTCCTTCTTTTTATTGTGGTGGCGTTCGATGACCTCGATATCGTAATCCTTGCCCAAAAAAGCCGCCGCTTCCCGCACGAGCCGCATTAAGAGCGTGATGCCGATGGAAAAATTCGCCGTGCGGAAAACGGGAATCCGAGCCGAAGCCGCTTCTATTTTCGCTAAATCCGCTTCGGTGTAGCCCGTCGTGGCAAGCACTGCGCCTATGCCTCGTTCTTCGGCAAAGCCGAGCAAATCCCCCAGCACCGCAGGGGCGGAAAAGTCGATTACGACGTCCACCGCTTCCGCTACTTCCGCAAACGTCTTATACACGGGCACGCCGTGCGTCCATGCCGTCGCCTGCGCCGATTCAGACGATTCGGGCAATATAAGCGATTCGGGGGCGGCGCTGTCCACGCCGCACACGGCGCACGCTTCCGTATCGCCTTGCAAAAGTTCCAAAAGGTTGGCGCCCATTTTGCCGAGCGCACCGCAAATCAGAATCCGAATCATACCTGCACCTCTAGACCAAGAGAGAGCAACGCTTTGCGCATCTCTTCCTTATGTACGTCCTCCAGCTCCGTGAGCGGCGCACGGGGAATGCCTGCGTCGAAGCCGAGCATATTCATCGCCGCCTTCACGGGAATGGGATTGACCTCATAAAAACAAGCGTCTATGAAGGGAAGCAACCTATCCTGCACGGCGTTGGCTTTGGCAATCTCGCCTGCCTGCATCAGTTCGTACGTTTCCCGCACGAGTCGGGGCGCAACGTTGGACGCCACGGAAATGAGCCCGCTGCTGCCGATGGCGAGCATGGGGATATTGAGGTTATCGTCCCCGCTGTAGAGGTCGCAAAGATTCCGCACGCGGCGAGCCGTTTCGCAGATCTGCTCCATATTGCCGCAGGCTTCCTTGACGCCTGCGATATTGGGGAGCATGGCGATTCTTTCCATCGTGGCAGGCAAAATGTTTACGCCTGTACGGGCAGGTACGTTGTAGCAGATGATGGGGATATGCACGGCGTCGTTTACGGCTTTGTAGTATTCATAGACGCCGTTTTGCGTACACTTATTATAGTAAGGCGTAACCACGAGCAGACCGTCCGCACCGAAGGACTCCGCCTTTTTGCTGTCCTCTACCGCCTTGGCGGTGTTGTAGGAGCCGCTGCCGAACACGACCTTGACTCGCCCCGCAACCTTTTCCACGGTGTAGCGCATGACGCTTTCCTTTTCCTTGCCGCTCATGGTGGCAGGTTCGCCCGTCGTACCCAATACGACGAGCATATCCGCTCCGCCGGCGATCTGATACTCGATCATTCTGCCGAACGCCTCGTAATTTACGCCCCCGTCCCTGCGGAAGGGGGTAATCATTGCGGTCGCCAGACCGCTGAAAAATCCTTTCATAAACGCTCCTGAAGTCACGTATTTTTGTAAGCTTACAAGGAGTAACTATGCAAAGCTTACGGAGTAATTGTTTTCTTTTTTACGGCATAATTGTTGTAAACTTATCAATACGATTGTTGCAGTCTTATCAATCAGCACGCGGTCTTTTATCCATGCACCCTGTTTTAGTCCATGTACCCTTTTGCGCAGAGCAATTCTGCCAAAAGCACGGCGCCGCCTGCCGCACCGCGCAAGGTGTTGTGGGAAAGCCCGATGAACTTATAATCGAACAGCGTATCCTGCCGCAGTCTGCCCAGCGTAACGGACATCCCGTTCCCTTCCGTTCTGTCCAAGGCGGGTTGCGGGCGGTTATCCTCTTCCTTATACACCAAAACCTGCTTCGGTGCGGAAGGGAGACGTAAAGCCTGCGGTTCGCCGGAAAATTCCGCCCACGCGGCAAGAATTTCCGCTTTGGTGGGTTTGGTTTTCAATTTGACGAATACGGCGGCGGTATGCCCGTCGGTTACGGGCACGCGCACGCATTGCGCCGAAATCAAGGGCGAGTCGGCAGGCACGATCCTGCCGCCTTCCACTTTGCCCCATATCTTCATCGGTTCCCGTTCGCTCTTTTCTTCCTCTCCGCCGATGTAGGGAATGACGTTATCGAGGATCTCGGGCATGGTTGCAAAGGTCTTGCCTGCGCCCGAAATCGCCTGATAGGTGCAGACGGCAACTTCCTCTACGCCGAATCTTTCCCGCAAGGGCTCGAGTGCCGGCACGTAGGATTGCAGGGAGCAGTTGCTCTTGACGGCGATAAAGCCTCGCCCGGTGCCGAGCCGCTTTTTCTGCGCTTCGATGACGGCAAGGTGTTCGGGATTGACTTCCGGAATGATCATGGGCACGTCGGGCGTACCGCGGTGCGCGGAATTGTTGGAAACGACGGGGATCTCCTGCCGCGCGTAAGCTTCTTCCAGCGCCTGAATCTCTTCTTTTTTCATATCCACGGCGCAGAAGACGAAATCCACGAGTTTCGCAATTTCCGCTATATCGGCAGAGGCGTCCCAAAGCGTCATGCCGCATACGTTCTGCGGCACTGGCACGGGCATCGCCCACCGATTTTCCACAGCCTGCGCATACGTCTTGCCCTTGGAACGGGCAGACGCCGCAATCGCCGTCAATGCAAACCACGGGTGATCTGCAAGCAAAGTAACAAATCTTTGACCGACCATGCCGGTCGCGCCGATAACACCGACTCTGTATTTCTTCATACTATATTCTCCGTCTGTTGAAAAAGTGAATGTCAGATTGATCTGCCGTAATTCTTTGCAAGGAAACGCTGAAAAATACGGGGAAACTGCCATTCCTGTATTGATTTCTTATTTTCTGATATTGATTTTTTCCGATTGCATCTTCGGAGCCCTGTCTTCGCCGGAGACTGCGGGAGAGACTTCGGAAAGTCTGATTATTTCTTTGATCTCTTCCTTTATTGAAGTCTTTTCTCTCCCTCCGTCGGGTGGAGGCAGGGCATAGTTGGAGTTTTACTCTGACTTTGGAGTTACTATTACAAATATTTTTTCTCTCCCTCCGTCAAAAATCGGAGATTTTTGCCACCTCCCCCGTCAGGTGGAGGCAGGGCATAGTTGAAGTCTTGC
>CAMAGA010000131.1 GCA_945833955.1 uncultured Clostridia bacterium | reverse complement strand
CGTTGCAATACGCCGCAGGAAGTCCTTTCCTGGTCGGACGAAAGCTGCGCCTGCGACGAGCTCGAATCCTGAATCTATACAGCCAATGCGCTAAACCCGTTGACGGAATCCAACAATAATCCTAAGGGAAACGGACGCCGCAGAAGCGACAAAATCATTGACAAAAACCCGAAAGCAAGGTAAAATAGAAGTACTATGAATTTTACCGAATGCCTTCGGGCTTATTTTTCTTTTTTTCAGAACGCCGAGTTTACGCAGGGCGACGCCTTGCCCACGCAAGAGCAGTGCGAACGTTACCTTGCAGACTATAAAGAAGATTTCTACACGAGGAAAGCCCCCGTACACGCCACGGCTTCCGCATTCGTCATGAATCGGGACCTGACCAAGGTGCTGTTTGCCTATCATAAAATTTACGATTCCTACGCATGGCTGGGCGGCCATGCCGACGGGGAAACGGACTTACTCGCCGTTGCCTTGCGGGAAGCAAAGGAGGAAAGCTCCCTTGCGGAAGTGCTTCCCTATTCCCATATTCCCGTCTCCGTTCGCCTGTTGCCCGTCCGCTCGCACGTAAAGCGGGGAGAGCAGGTTCCCGAACATTTCCATTTAGACGTATGCTTTTGCCTGATTGCCGAAGAAAGCTCCAAAATTGCCCCGAAAACGGACGAAAACACTTCCGTTGCATGGCTGAACGCGGAAAAGCTTTCGGACTATGTAAAGGAAAAGAATATGCTTCCCGTGTATGCAGGCTGTATTGCCGCCATACGCAGAATAGAGGCAAAAAAGCGGGAATCGCTTCCCTTGCTGCCGTCTCTCCTTCTGCCGTGGTTTACTGAAAACAAGCGGGATCTGCCGTGGCGGCATACCGCCGACGCCTATCGCGTCTGGGTATCGGAAATTATGTTGCAACAGACGAGAGTGGAAGCGGTGAAAAAGTATTACGAACGGTTCCTTGCCCGACTCCCTTCCGTATTCGATCTTGCCGCCTGCGAAGAAGACGAGCTGTTGAAGCTGTGGGAAGGGCTCGGCTATTATAACCGGGTGCGCAATATGCAGAAAGCGGCAAAGCTCGTCGTAGAAAAATATAACGGGCAGTTCCCGTCGGAAGCGGCAGAACTTAAAAAGCTCCCCGGTATCGGGGAATATACCGCCGGTGCGGTTGCAAGCATCGCTTTCGGAAAGCCGTCTCCTGCCGTGGACGGAAACGTCATTCGGGTACTGTCCCGATATCTCGAAGACTACCGTTCTTCCGAGGAACTCAAAACCGCCCTGCAAGCTCCGCTTGCAAAAATATATCCCGAGGGGGAATGTTCGGCGTTTACGCAAAGCCTGATGGAGCTCGGCGCGCTCGTCTGTACGCCCGATTCCCCCGATTGCAGTCGCTGTCCTCTGCAAGCGGAGTGCCTTGCCTATAGAAGCAATGCGGAAGACGAATTGCCGATCATTCCGCAAAAAAAGCCTCGGAAGACGTATGATCTGAACGTTTTCCTCATGATCACGCCGCAGGGAATCGGCATCCGCAAACGGAAGGAAAAGGGCGTGCTGTTCGGTTTATGGGAATTTCCGAATATGCCCGACGAAAATCCTTCGGCTTCCGCTCCGGAAGTGTTAGCTAATTTGAAATTGCACGTAAAGGGGGCGATATCGGAACGCAGGCATACGCATATCTTTACGCACCTCGTATGGAATATGCGTGCTTTCCTCTTTGATACGGACGATATTACCCCGAACGTTTTCCCGAACCTGACCTATCTGCCCTTATCGGAAATTGAGGCAAAAATATCCGTACCTTCCGCATTCCGCTGGTGCTTGCAGGATTTACAAAAGTTTTACAATTGAAACGAGGTCTCAAATTGACACGAATTGTCCAAAATGTTACAATATAACCATAAAAAAACGTTTTGGAGAGCGTAAGATGATTCACACTTGTTTATGTAAAGATCTCGGAATCGAATACCCCGTATTGCAGGGCGGTATGGCTTGGATTGCAGACGCCGATCTTGCGGCGGCCGTATCCAACGGCGGTGGGTTGGGCATTATCGCTGCTATGAACGCCGACGGGGAAAGCATTCGCGCCGAAATCCGCAAATGTCGCACCCTGACGCAGAAGCCGTTCGGGGTCAACGTCATGTTGATGAGTCCGTATGTGGACGAAGTGGCAAAAGTCGTTGCGGAAGAGAGAATTCCCGTCGTCGTAACCGGTGCGGGCAATCCTGCCAAATATATTAAAGACTGGAACGACGCAGGCTGTAAGGTCATTCCGGTCGTAGCGTCCGTCGCTCTGGCTAAGATGATGGAACGCCGCGGCGTATACGCCGTCATTGCCGAAGGCGGCGAATCGGGCGGACATATCGGGGAAATGTCTACCATGGCGCTCGTTCCGCAGGTGGTTTCCGCCGTGCGTATTCCCGTCATTGCGGCAGGGGGTATTGCGGACGGCAGGGGGCTCGTTGCGGCGCTTGCGCTCGGTGCGGTCGGCGTGCAGATGGGAACCCGTTTCCTCGTAGCGGACGAATGCAACGTCCATGAAAATTATAAACAGAAAATACTCGCCGCCAAGGATACGGATACCGTAGTCACGGGCAGAAGATTGGGTCATCCCGTAAGGGGACTGCGCAGTGCGTTCTCCCGCGTGTATACGGAAAAAGAAAACGATCCGTCCTTCTCTGCGGAAGAGTTGGAAGCTTTGGGCAGCAGCTCTTTAAGGCGTGCCGCTCGGGAAGGGGATTTGGAAACCGGTTCCTTCCTCTGCGGTCAGATTGCGGGTCTCGTCAACCGTAAGATGCCTGCCGCAGAAATCGTTCGCTCCGTCTGCTCGGAAGCGGAAGAAATTTTGCTGTCCATGCATTCCTACGTAAAGGGGGTGGATTCCGTATGACCAGAGAGGAATTGCGCTCCAAAATGCCCCATCGGGAACCCATGCTCTTAGTGGACGACTCTACTTTACTGGAAGACGGCAGTTGCGTCGGGCATTATACGGTTCGTGGCGACGAATTCTTTTTACAGGGGCATTTCCCCGATCATCCCATCGTTCCGGGCGTGATGCTCTGTGAAATGACGGTTCAATCCGCCACGCCCATCATTTTAAGAGAGATCGGCAGTACGGAAGGCAAAGTTTCCATGCTGTCCGGTATGCGGGACGTGCGTTTCCGTAACCCCGTTTATCCGGGAGACGCAGTTGAATTCCGTTGCTGTTTAAAACGGGTAATGCAATCCTTCTACTTCATCAAAGGCGAAGCGTACGTAGGCGATAAGCTCTGTATGCAGGGCGAATTCAGCATTGCCGTTTATTAAAACAACGCAGCGGAAAGAGGTATAGCTCCTGAACGGCTACCCCTTTGCAGGGAATCGACTTTTTCAAAAAGACATACCGCAAAATCCTCATAAAAAAGCTATTTTTATCCATACTGTCCTGTATGATAAAGATAGCTTTTTTTGATGCAAAAGAATACGACCGTGCGTTTTTCAACGCCGCCAACGACGGGAGATTCCAGATAGAATATTTAGATACAAAACTAAACCACACCACGGCGCAACTGGCGCAGGGCTTCGAGGTGGTGTGCGCCTTTGTCAACGATACGCTGGATAGTACCGTACTGCAAACGTTACGGGAGGGCGGCGTTCGGGTCATAGCCATGCGTTGCGCAGGCTTCAATAACGTGGACCTGTCAGCGGCAAAGGCGCTTTCCCTGCCCGTATTTCGAGTCCCTGCGTATTCGCCGTATGCCGTGGCGGAGCACGCCGTGGGGATGCTCCTTACCCTCAACCGAAAGCTCCACAAAGCGTACGTTCGCACCAAGGATTTCAATTTTTCACTGACGGGCTTGCTCGGCTTTGATTTGCACGGCAAAACGACAGGCGTCATCGGTACGGGCAAAATCGGCAAGGCTTTTATATCCATCTGCAAAGGATTCGGCATGAACGTAATCGCTTACGACGCCTACCCGGATACCCGCTCGGATATAAAGTACGTCAGCCTCGATACGCTCTTTCGGGATAGCGATATTATCTCCCTGCATTGCCCCTTGACTAAGGAAACCCGCCACCTCATCAATCGGGATTCCATTTCCAAAATGAAGAAGGGCGTATATATCGTGAATACTTCCAGGGGCGGGCTCGTGGAAACGGGCGCATTGCTCCTTGCCCTCGATAATAAGGTCGGGGGAGCCTGTCTGGACGTGTATGAGGAAGAAGCCGGTCTTTTTTACGAGGATAACTCCACACGCTATATTCAGGACGAAGTGCTTTCTCTCTTGGTTACCAGGCCGAACGTACTCATTACCTCGCATCAGGGCTATTTTACCGAAGACGCACTCACGGCAATTGCGGAAACCACGTTGGATAACATCGAAAACTACCTTCAAAGCGGCGATATGACTAACGCGATTGAATATACCGCCACTTAAAATACGGCGCATAGAGTAAGTGCCGCTCGATCTACAGTATAGCAATATTCTATACGATCTCCACTATGCGATCTTCGCTATATGATA
>CAMAGA010000130.1 GCA_945833955.1 uncultured Clostridia bacterium | reverse complement strand
GGTATACTGGATATAGTCTTGCGACAATAAACAAGGAGAATTTTTATGATTCGCTACACATTGGATAAGAACAAACGAGGCATCGATATCAGCAAACATTTATATGGTTTGTTCTTTGAAGACATCAACCAGGCGGCAGACGGCGGTCTGAACGCAGAAATGGTCATCAACAATTCTTTCGAATTTGAATACATCACTTATGATCGATTCGATTGCACTGCTCCGGACGTTTCGGTGCGCAAAGCAAAACGGCAATATTGGGATATTTACGGCGCCGGCCCGAACTGGATTTCCCAAGAGGGCGGTATGGATCCCGAAAATAACCCGTCCTACCTCTTTATGAATATCGGCGGCGAGTACCACGTGGAAAACCCCGGCTATGCCGCTATGAATGATTTCGACCTGTACGGTATGGCTATAGAGGAGAACGAAGTTTATAACTTTTCCATGTACATCCGCCGCTTCGGGTTCGTTGGCGAAGTCAGAGTTTATATCCGCGACGCGCGCGGTCAGGCTACCAACGTTTCCACTGTTTTGGTCAACGGCGGCGAAAGTTGCGTATGGGAAAAGGTAACCTGCTCCATTCAGGCAAACCGCACGACGATGGGCAGACTCTGCATCGTATTCGTAGGAAACGGCAAGCTGGGCATCGACTACGTTTCTTTACTGCCTTCCCACGTATGGGGCGATCCGAACAAGTATACGGAAGGTAAACTTTCCCCTCGCATCGTCCAAGCTTTACAGGACGTACACGGGTCCTTCCTGCGGTTCCCCGGCGGTTGCGTTGTAGAAGGCGACGTAGACTTTGAGCATATGTATAAATGGCGCAATACCATCGGTCCGCTTACCAGCCGTAAACAGATTGCAAACGTGTGGCAGTATCTGCAATCCTACGGCGTAGGGTTCTATGAATACTTCTGCCTCTGCGAAGACTTGCACATGGCTCCTCTCCCCGTATTGCACTGCGGTCTGCTCTGTCAGATCCGTATGGGCGAACAGCGCAGAAAGGGCTATCAACGCATTATGCCCGGCACCTACGAATTCCAGCATGAAGTTATAGATAACGTTGCGGACCTCCTGTTCTTTGCCAAAGGCGACCCCGCAAGCTCCGATAGGAACGAATCCTATTGGGCAAGCATACGTGTTTCCATGGGGCATCCCGCTCCCTTTGAACTCGAATACGTGGGCATCGGTAACGAAAACTGGGGCTATGAATATTTCGACAATCTCTCTTCCTGTATGCTCGGGTTGCGTCAGTACCACTATAAGGGCAGACAGACCGACCTTATCCAACTCTTTAACGTAACGGTAGTCACGTGCAGCGGCGTAGATATCCGCCCGCAGGACTCCTCCGATTCCTGGAAGGTCATCAACCAGAAATACCGCGATATGATCGTAGACGAACACGTTTACAATTCCTACCAGTGGTTTTTGGATAACTCCAAGCGTTACGACAGCTACGACCGCAACGGCGCAAAAGTATTCATGGGCGAATACGCCATGCACACTTCCGCGGACGGCAGAGGCAGACTCAACGGCGACAATAACCTGCAATCCGCACTTTCGGAAGCGGCATTCCTCACGGGCTGTGAAAGAAACTCCGACGTGGTACGCATGACTTGTTACGCACCGCTCTTTGCCTGCACTTCCAACTATCGCTGGACGCCGGATATGATTTGGTTTAACCCCCGCGACATCATGTATACGCCCAACTACTACGTACAGCAGATGTTCGCTTCCAATACGGGCAAGTACCTTTTAAACGACGTTGCGCCCGTCAATAAGGATAATTCCGGCGGTCTGCTCATTGCGGCGCACAAAACGTGTACCGCCGTGCGCAGCGTAACGGTAAAGGACCTTGCTTCCGGCGAAGTCGTATACTATCACAACTTTAAGGACGGCATGGGCGGCTGGAAAGTTTATCCCCGTTGCATCGGCGGCGAAATCAACGCCGACGGCGAACTCGTCATTTACGAAGGCGAAGCGTTCAACGGCTTCTATTACGACGAACAGAGCTTTTCCAACTGCGAAGTGGAAATCGACTTCCGCCGCATCGAAGGCTTGCAGAGCTTTATTGCAGGCGTAGGCGTTGCAGGCGTGGAAGACCACAACACCATGGACTGCGCCGCATTCACGATCAGCTGCCAGTACGGCAAGCATCATAAGGGCTTTGACGTCTCCTTCGATAAACGCGTAGATTATATCCGTACCGTTTGCGAAATGATGGGTAAAGACAAGTTCCACGGCTATGACCCCGACGGCAACAAAATGCGCCTCGTTTACACGCAGGATAAGTTGGTTGCCTATATCTTCCAGGGCGGTCAGTGGCATGAAATCCTCGATAAAAACATCTGGAAAGTCAACGAAAGAGTATTCCAGACGGCTTCCTTCGACGATGCCGGTAAAATTTACCTCAAAGTCGTCAACGTATCGGGCGAGGAACAGGAACTGGATGCGGATATTGCAAACTTCGGCGTAAAGACCAAGGCAAAATGCATCATGCTCGCCAACGACGATCCTTCCGTCGTCAACGAAATCGGCGTTCGGCAAGGCGTTACCTATCATATTCAGCCTACGGAAAGCGAAGTCGCCATCGAAGAAAACAAACTCCGTTACACGCTCCCGAAAAACAGCGTAACTATCTTTGTCATCGAATAATCTGATTCCGTTGATTATCGTAGCGGCAACAGAAGCGAAAGAGCCAAAGCGGAACGGAAAAAACGGATAATTCGAGGAATCAAACCATCGAAAAATCATAAAAATAAAGTATAATCAAAAGGAGGTATTGCTATGAAATACGTATGCGAATTATGCGGATACGTCTATGACGAAGAAACGGGCGATCCCGATAACGGCATCGCTCCCGGCACAAAGTGGGAAGATCTTCCCGAAGGCTACGAATGCCCTCTGTGCGGTGCAGGCAAAGACCAATTCAGCCGGGAATAATGCATTCAAAAGCGTTGCGTGTTGCAAAATACGCAACGCTTTTATTTTATGACGGTGTCTTTTTTGATAATTTGCGAACAAAAATTTTCACATCCCGGCAACGTTTCAGACACCCCCCCTGCATAAATAATTTTTTAACCGATAAAAAAGAAACATCTTTGACAAACAGATAAAAAAATGCTATTATTATATACGGAGGTTTTTTCTATGATAACAAAGATTGTTTACGGTACGCCATTCCCTACAGAGGCGGTCGTCACCCCCGTTGAGGAAGGTTCCCTTTCCCATTTTTCATTGCAGAAAACAGAGAACGGAAGGCTGTTTTCATACCGACTAACGCAAACGGACGTAGTATACGGCCTTGGTGAAACCATGCGCGGAATAAACAAGCGCGGCGGAAGATACGTCAGTTTTAATACTGACGATATGCGCCACAGAGACGATATGCCTTCACTCTACAGTTCGCATAATTTCATCATCGTAGACGGCAGGGAGAAATTCGGCGCCTTTTTTGATACGGCTGCCTGCGTCACGTTTGCAATCGACTATCAACAAAGCAATCAAATAGACGTGCTGTGCGAACAGGACGTAATCGTCTACCTCATCGACGGAGAAAGCGCCTATGACGTGGCAAGGCAATTCCTGCAAATCATCGGGCAGAGTTTTATTCCTCCCCTTTGGGCATTCGGATACGGCCAAAGCCGTTGGGGATATAAAACGAAAAGAGATTTCAACAACGTGGTTGCAGGCTATAAAAAGGCGGATATTCCGCTCGATTTCATCTGCATGGACATCGACTATATGGACAGATACATAGACTTCACGCTCGATCCAAAGCATTTTTCCGACCTGAAAGACTATGCAAAACAAATGAAAGAGCAAGGCGTACACCTTGTTCCCATTATCGACGCAGGGGTAAAAATCGAACCCGGAAACGAAACGTATGAAGAGGGTGTTAAAAACGGTTACTTCTGCGTAAACGAGAACGGGAAGCCCTTCTCCGCCGCCGTGTGGCCCGGAATGACTCATTTCCCCGATTTTCTCCAGCCGAAAGCGAGGGAATGGTTCGGCAACGAATATCGTAAGCTTACGGAACTCGGCATCGACGGCTTCTGGAACGATATGAACGAGCCTGCAATCTTCCACAGCGAATATTCCTCTCCTTCGGATTATCAGAATGACGAAAAGTTCCGCGAATCAGATTATAAACGTTTTTTCCATAACGTAGACGGTAAACTCATTCCGCACTATGACGTACATAACATTTACGGATATATGATGACCCGAGCCGCCAGTGAACAACTGGATAAAATCATGGATAAACGTTTCCTTCTGTTCTCACGCTCTTCTTATATCGGCTCTCACCGCTATGGTGGAATATGGACGGGAGATAACCATTCCTGCTGGGAGCACCTCAGGCAGATTGTCTACCAACTTCCTTCTCTGAATATGTGCGGAATTTTGTATACGGGTTCGGATACGGGTGGTTTTTCGGGCAATACTACAAGAGAACTGCTTATTCGTTGGCTTGCGGTTTCCGCATTTACGCCACTCATGCGCAATCATTCCATGA
>CAMAGA010000129.1 GCA_945833955.1 uncultured Clostridia bacterium | reverse complement strand
ATTCAGTATTTTACCGCCGTCCTGTTCTGCGCGGGGTTTTTGTACTTCCTCACCAATCCCCTCCTCGTCTGTTCGGCGCAGACGGTGGTATAAAGCAAGGGGCGGGCAGCGGAGCTCGGCGCAGGGCGCAGGGCGTATCAGGCAAAGGGCGGTTATATAGCGTAAAAAGCAGGGGGTATCGCAGTATGGGCGAGTATATCATTCGGGTTGCGGGCGTAGTCGTCATATCGGCGCTCTTCGGCATACTCATGCCGAGCGGCAAAATCGGCGTATTTATGCAGGGCATACTGCGCCTTGCCATTCTGTATATCATCGTTTCCCCCGTCATCGGCTGGATCACGCAAGGGCAAGCGTATCTGCCGCAGGCAGGGGAGATGAGTACGGATTCCGCTTTTATAGAGTACGCGCAAAAGCGGCAGTACGAAGCTTTGCTTGCCGATAAATTCGGAATAGAAGCGGAAGTTACCGTAGAGGAAAATAAAATCTATATTTTTATTTCCGATTTCGGCATAAATGCGGAGGGCGAGCATATAAATATCATCGGGCGAGTGGAGCAGACTATAGCCGCGCTTTCCGCAAAGGAGGTGATCGTAACGTATGGCGGATAAATCGGAGAGCAAACGGGCGCAGATATTGCGCGTCGTCGTTTTGTGTGCGCTTTGCGCCGTTCTCGTCTATCTTGCATGGAGCATCTTTTTCCGGAATGCGCAGGATAGCGCAACGACGCCCACGGAACAGAGACTGGAAACCATTCTTTCGGAAATTTCCGGAGCGGGAAAAACCAAAGTATACGTACACACGGATGATTCCGGCACGGTTACGGGCGTAATCGTGGTAGCGGAAGGCGCAAATTCGCTGATGGTCGTATCCGACCTGACCGCCGCCGTATCCACCGCGCTCGGCATTGATCGCAGTGCCATTCGTATCTATCCCATGTAAACCAATAAAAAGGAGTTTTTTATGAGCAAAACCAAAAAAATCATCTTGATGAGCGGTCTCGTGCTGTTGCTTGCCGTAACCGCCGTGTTCAACTTCATTCTTGCCGAACCTTCTGCCGCAACGGACGGCGGTACGGTTACGGCGGCAAACTACTTTGCGTCCTATCGGGCGGAGCGTTCCACCACCCGCAGCGAGGAACTTTTGGAGCTGGACAGAATCATCGCACTCTACAACGAGGGCGACGAAAAGTACACGGAAGCCGTCAACATGAAGCTCAAATACGTCGGCATCATGGAAAAGGAGCTGGTGCTCGAAACCATGATCAAGTCTCTGGGCTTTTCGGATGCGGTCGTTTCCATCGGGTACGACTCGGATAACGTAAACGTATTCATCAATTCTGCGGAACTCAACTACGATACCGCCCTCTCCATCTATAAATTATTGAAGAACGAAACGGGAATCGTGGCGGGAAACGTAATAATTATGCCTGTTTATTCAGAAATTTCATAAAAACACTGGAAATTTCCAAAAAGATGTGTTATAATAATAAAAAATCCAACAGGAGATTTTATCTACATGGCACATTTCAGATTCAATCCCAACAAGGGTTCGCAAAAAGGCAAAGTCAGCTACAACCCCGGCATCGTCAACGGCATCGTTGCGCTCGCCGTACAGGAAGTCGAAGGCGTCTCCTTGGTAGACAACAAAAAGAGCATCAACCTGCAGTTCGACAATAAGGGCTCGATCAAGGTAGACGTTACCGTCAAGGTCGTTTACGGCGTCAGCGTGCGGGATGCGGCTTTCAATATCCAGCAGACCATCAAGCACAACGTGGAAACGATGACCAGTTACAGAATTTCCAAGGTGGACGTTCTGGTCGCTTCCGTAGATATTCGCAAGGAAGCTTAATTTCATCCGACTTACGCTCCATAACCCGATATTACCCTCCCGTAATACGCAGAGGGTAATATTGTGTTGTCAAAAAAAACAGATAAATAAGGTCATATTATGAGAAGTTTAGCCAGAGAAGCAGTCTTAAGAGTCATCTATGCGGAAGAGTTCGGCAACAAAAACGAAGTCCCCGCCAAAAGAAGCATCTATAAAAATTTAAAACTGGAAGAGGACGACGTCCGCTTTGCGGAACGCCTCGTCTTCCTCATTGAAAAACACGCGGCGGAAATCGAAGCGACCATTGCAAAATACTCCGTTGCCTATTCGGCGGAACGGCTCTTCCCTACCGATAAGTGCATTTTAAAAATCGGCATTGCGGAAATCCTCTTCTGCGAGGACGTGCCGGATATCGTTGCCGCCAAGGAAGAAACGGACCTTGCCGCCAAGTATTCCACGCAAACCAGCCCCTCCTTCGTAAACGGCGTTTTGGCCGCACTCATTCAGGATAAAAACGCCGGGGGGAAATAAGCGATGGAACTTCTCAACGGAAAGCTTCTCTCCGAGCGCATCCGCGCGGAACTTGCGGAAAAGATCAAAGCGTTCCCCAAACCCGTGGGGCTGGGCGTCCTGCTCGTGGGCAACGATCCTGCCTCCGCCGTGTACGTCCGCAATAAAATCGCCGCCTGCAAAAGCTGCGGCATCGTCTCTTTCGAGCGTCGCCTTGCCGAAACCGCCACGCAGGCGGAAGTGGAAAAAGCCGTGCTGGAACTTGTCAACGACCCCGCCGTACACGGCGTGTTGGTACAGCTGCCGCTCCCTGCGCATATCCACGCCGAGGCAGTGCTTCGCCTCATCCCTGCGGAAAAGGACGTGGACGGCTTCACCCCCGCCAATATCGGAAAACTCGCCTTAAATCGGGAAGACGCCTTAATCGCCTGCACGCCGGCAGGCATTCTGGCGTTGCTTCGTTTTTACCGCATACCGCTGCGGGGCAAAAAGGTCGTCATGATCGGCACTTCCAATATCGTCGGCAAGCCCATGACGCTCCTTCTGATGAACGAGGGCGCAACCGTTACCGCCTGTCAGAGCAAAACGGACCCGCTGTACTTAAAGGCGCTCTGCCGCACGGCGGATATCATCATCGTGGCAACGGGTAAACCCAAACTCCTGACGGCGGATATGGTGAACCCCGGTGCGGTGGTGGTGGACGTGGGCATCCACCGCACGGAGGACGGCAAGCTCTGCGGCGACGTGGACTTTGCAAACGTTGCGCCGCTTACCTCCTTCATCACGCCCGTGCCCGGCGGCGTGGGCCCGATGACCATCGCCATGCTCCTTTGCAATACCTACCTTGCCGCAACCATGGCGGAGGCACGCGCATGATCGCCTCTTCCCCTGCCGATACGGCAATCGACACCTCCGACTTCCTCCCGTTCAAGGGGCAGCTTTCCGCCTATGCGGCGTATTTCGAGCGTTGCCTTGCGGAGTACGAAAGCACTCTGCACATCGAGCCTTCCGTGCTCTCCGATTCCTTTTTGTATAGTCTCAACTTAGGCGGCAAGCGCATTCGCCCCGTGCTGCTGTTTGCAACGGCAAAGATGCTCGGCTTCGATTTGTCAAAGACCGTTCCCTTTGCCGTCGCCATCGAGATGATCCACACGTATTCCCTCATTCACGACGATCTCCCCGCCATGGATAACGACGATTTCCGTCGGGGCAAACCGTCCAATCACAAGGTATTCGGGGAGGGGCAGGCGATCCTCGCAGGCGACGCCCTGCTCAACACCGCCTACTCCGTCCTCTTCGGGGAGTGCGCCAAGGGCGAGGAATACGTCCGCGCGGCAAAGTATATCTGCGATGCGGCAGGCGTTTTCGGCATGATCGCAGGGCAGGCGGCAGACCTTGCCGCCTGTGAAGACGGGCGCGTGGGCATGGCGGAATACGAATTCATCGTCGTCGGCAAAACGGCTAAGCTCATTCAGGCGCCCATGGTAGCGGCGGCGATTTTAGCAAGGAGCGAGCACGTAAAGGAGATAGAGGAACTTGCCGAAAATTTAGGCTGGCTCTTCCAGATCACGGATGACATTTTAGACGAAACTTCCTCCCTGGCGGTGTTGGGCAAATCCGTCGGCAAGGATAAAAAAGAGAATAAACTGACGGCAGTACGACTGACGGGACTTGCCGAGTGTTATACGCTGGCGGACGAATACGCCGCCCGCTGTAAAGAGATTTTGCTCCGCATTGCGCCCGAGGAAAAATTTTTATACAAAATGATTGAATATTTTCGTATCAGAACCCGTTAAAACGTTTGATTTTTATAAATAAAAGTGTTATAATATACACGAAAGTGGCGCAGTATCCTAGTCAGGAAGTTGCAGATCAAGGCGGGGTTAAAAGACCGTCGACGGGCATATCGATGAAACTTGCGGTGTCTGCTTGTCTGGCCCAAATTCGGGTGGATGCCGGGAGAAAGAATTATGGGCGGGTCGTAATGGCATACGATTAAAACCCATTTTTCGGGAGACCGATATGCGTGGGCGCATTGCGCTTACGGTATCGGATTAAACCTGCTATGCGGCGAAAGCTGTGTACAGAGTAGCCTGCCTTGCGTGGGGAGAGCGGGATAGCGTTTACTACGTAAGAACGCTTGAAACTCTTGCTGCAAAAGAGGCTAAATCTGCATCCGACTGCTGAGGAAAGCTCCTAGGCTGAGTGAACGTTCGGGAGAACTCTTCGATTACATCGGGGATTACAGTGTGGTCTGAGTG
>CAMAGA010000128.1 GCA_945833955.1 uncultured Clostridia bacterium | reverse complement strand
TTGCAAAACAAGTCAATAGTTTGCTTGGAAAAAATGCACAAATCCTACGTTTTATATAGTGCGTTTTCCCCTTTTTTTGTGAAAATTATTCTTCCTCAGCCATTTCTTTTTCGTACTCGATAAAAATAGCGTCGGCAAGGTCGTCGTCTTCCACGAGTTCGTATTCAAATCCGTCTTCCGTTTCAAATTCTTCAAACGGAATGGCTTCGTCTTCTTCCATGTCTTCGGGCATTTCCAAAGGTTGCATCAAACAGAACGTTCTGCCGTTCAATAATACTCGCGCGCAAATGAGCATATCCGTTTCGGTATCGTCGTCGGAAATCAGCGTAACGATTTCATCGTTTTCGTCCATAAATTCTTCGTCTTCCATATGTTACCTCCGTTTTCAATATCAGTATAACATATTTTTTTGTTTTTGAAAAGCGTTTTTAAGCTTTTTTTAGTTGAGAACCACGTCTTTTAGCGAATTATATTTCCTGATTGCGGCGTCTCGCAGTTTTTCCGTATCGTATTTGCCGTTCGTTGCCTCGTCGGAAAGCCGTTTTGCCAAAAAAATGGCTTCCGGGGAGTATTGCAGGTTCTTGATTTCGTTTAAAAATTTGCCGCTTTGCCTCGTCCCCAAAAAGTCGCCGCCGCCACGCATGGCAAGGTCTTGCTGGGCGATTTCAAAGCCGTCTGCGGACTTTTTCAAAATATCCAACCGTTGCTTGGCATCTTCGCCGTTGGTGCCGCATAACAGGAAGCAGTAGCTCTGCTCCGCTCCTCTGCCTACGCGCCCGCGCAACTGATGCAACTGGGAAAGCCCGAACCGCTCCGCATTGTAAATGACCATAACGGTTGCGTTGGGTACGTCCACGCCCACTTCGATGACGGTCGTGGAAACGAGGCAATCGTATTCGTGGTTTTTGAATCGGAGCATTACGTCGTTCTTTTCCTTGTCCTTCATCTTTCCGTGCAGAAGCGCAAAGCGCACCTGCGGCATTTTTGCACAGAGGTCGGTATACAGCTCTTTGACGCTCATAACCGTTCCGTCCTCGTCCCCTTCGATCTGCGGGCAGACGAAATACGCCTGCTTTCCCGATTGCGCCTGCCTTGCGATGTAGGCGAGCATATCTTCGTATCTGGAATCGGGAATGACCGAAGTGGAAACGGGAGCCCGTTCCTTGGGTTTATCCGGAATCGTCGTGACGTCCAAGTCGCCGTAAAAGATGAGGGACAGCGTTCTCGGAATGGGCGTTGCGCTCATGACGAGCATATCCACCGTGTCTCCCTTTTCCGTGAGGGCATTGCGCTGGGCAACGCCGAAGCGGTGTTGCTCGTCGCATACGCAAAAGGCAAGTTCCTTTGCTTCCACGTCCGATTGAATCACGGCGTGCGTGCCGCAAAGCACGTCGATTTCCCCGCTTTGAAAGGCGGCTTTCAACGCCCGTTTTTCCTTTGCAGGCGTCGTGCCGGAAAGGAAGCCTATCTTATAATCCGGGAAATACCGTTCCAGCAGGTGAAAGTTCTGTTCGGCAAGTACTTCGGTCGGGGAAAGGAACGCCGCCTGAAAGCCGCTTTTGACCGCCATGAATATGCCGCAGAGCGCAACCGCCGTTTTACCGCTGCCTACGTCGCCCTGTAACAATCGATTCATGCCGACGGGGGAATGCAGGTTGGTATAAATTTCGTTGACGGCTTTTTTCTGCCCGGGGGTAAATTCAAAACCGAATCGCTCGGAAAAATCTTTCACGTCCTGCGCGGTGCAGGTATACTTTCTGGCTCGTACCGTTTCCTTATCGCCTTTGATGATGCGGAACGCCGAGATGAGCACGAAGTATTCCTCTACGGCAATCCGTTCGGACGCCTGCACCTTCTCCTCGAGCGAATCGGGGAAGTGCACCTGCCAATAGGCTTTGATCAACGGCATCAGCTCGTACTTATTGCAGACGGGGTAGGGGATAACGGTTTCCAGACTGACTTTTTCCAGAGCGCTGCGGATAAGCGAGCGCAGTACGCCCTGCGTCAGACTGCCTTTTACCGTATACACGGGCACGATGCCTTTCAGGCGGTAGTTTTTATCCAGCGGCTCAAAAGAAGGGTTGACGATGGAAACCTGTCCGTATTTATTCTGCACTCTGCCGTAAAACAGGTATTCGCCCGCTTTCAGGCGTTGCGCAACGTAGGGCATATTGAACCAGACCGCCGTAAAACCGTATCCGTTCTGCATACAGAAAGCTTTTACGTAGCGGATACGGGCGGAAAAGACGGGTTTGACCTGAATGACTTCGCAAGGGGTCAGAACCATATCGTTGTGGTATGCTTCGTAAATGGGCGTTTGAGACGTCAGGTCGATATAGTTTTTCGGATAATACCGAACGAGTTCTTCCACGGAGTGAATATTCATTTTTTCCAAATCGGCACGCCGTTTATCGGAAATGCCTTTCAGTTCCGTTAGTTCCATTGTCACCTCGTAAGAAAAAGAAGAGGGAAGAACTCCTTTTGTCCTTCCCTCCGTCGTATTCGTATTTTTGATTATTCCAAAGACAGGAAATAGTAGTAGATGGGCTGACCGCCGAAATGAATATCGACTTCGCAATCGGGGAAATGCCCTGCAACTCTGTCGCAAAGAGCCTGCGCCTGTTCTTCCGACACGTCCGAACCGTAGTAAAGCGTAATTACTTCGTGGTGTTCTTCCTTCATGATTTCCAAAAGGTCGATAACAACGTCGTCTACGTTGTTGCCTTTAACCAGGATACGCTTATCGTCGAGACCGATGATGTCGCCTTCTTCCACGCTGATGTCGTTAATGGTGGAGGCGTGTACGGCATAGGTAACCTGCCCTGCTTTTACGTTATCCAAAGCGTGGATCATGTTCGTCTTGTTTTCTTCTACGGAAACTTCCGGCTGGAAAGCAAGAGCGGCGGCAAAACCCTGCGGAATGTTCTTGCTGGGAATGACGTGAATGGTGCGGTTGGAAATCAGCGCCTTTGCCTGTTCTGCGGCAAGAATGATATTTTTATTATTGGGGAAGATGAATACGTGTTCCGCATTGATTTTGGAAACAGCCGTTGCAATATCGCTTGCGGAAGGATTCATCGTCTGACCGCCGGAGAGAACTTTATCTACCAGCAGATCCTTGAAGATATCGGCAATACCGTCGCCGGGGCAAACGGCAAGCATACCCATCTCCTTCTTTTCCGCTTCCATCTTGGCAATTCTTTCACGGCATTCTTCCAGCATATTTTCAATCTTGATGCGGTCGAGTTCGCCAAGTTCCAGAGCGTAACCCAAAGCAACGCCGGGCGTATTCGTATGAACGTGTATCTTAATGAATTCCAGATCGCCGATACAGATTACGGAGTCGCCGATCTGCATGAGCTTTTCACGGAGTCGGTCGATATCCGCCAAAGTCGTCATAGGCTTTAAATGCACGATGAAGAATTCGGTACAGTAAGCGTAAACGATGTCCCCGATGTCCAGATTGACGATTTCCGAGTTGTCGCCGAAGTCATTCTGCGGGGTAGAAGAGGCATCGCTCGAAGTATCAATACCTTCCAGTTCTTCGCCTGCCAGTGCGGCGCGGAAACCTTTGATGATGAGCATCAGCCCGTATCCGCCGGAGTCCACAACGCCTGCCTGCTTTAAAACGGGCAACATTTCGGGCGTTTGCGCAAGAGCCGCTTCACCAACGGCAATGACTTCGTCAAAGAATTCCACAAAGTCCTTTTTCTTGCCGGCAATTTTGGGCGCAGATTCGCTCATCATACGAATAACGGTCAGAATCGTACCTTCTTTGGGGATGGATACGGCATTATAAGCTACTTTCGCACCGGATTCCAAAGCTTTTGCAAACGTTTTGGTATCGACGGTTTCAGCGCATTCACGAACTACGTTACAGATACCGCGGAAAATCTGGGAAGAAATAACGCCGGAGTTGCCTCTTGCGCCGCGAAGCGCACCCTTGGAGATACAATCGCAAACCTCCGGGAAGCGATTGGAAGAACAAGAGTTCATTTCTTTTACGGCAGACTGCAACGTCAGCGACATATTGGTACCTGTGTCGCCGTCGGGAACGGGGAATACGTTTAAGGCGTCAACCTTAGCGCGGTTTAATTCCAATAAACCTGCGCCGGTTGCAACCATTTTTCTGAAGTCGGTGCTATTTATAGTTTTTTGCATGATACAAGCTCCTTTTTAATCCTGATGTAAAATATCCGAAACAAACTCAAAGCTTGACGCCCATGACATTGACGTTGACAGAATCCACGATCATACCCGTGAAACTTTCAACTTTGTATTTGATTGCCTCTTTCAAGGATTCGGCAACAGCGTTTATATTGACGCCGAACTTCATGATGACGTACAGATCAATATAAATTCTATCGTCCGAAGTGGTTACTTTTACTCCACGGCCTCCGACGTCTCTTTTGAGCAGTTCAGATAAACTGTCAGTAAAGCGCGGAGATACCATTTCAACTATGCCGTAGCATTCGGTTGCAACATGAGAAGCCACTTTAGCAATGGCAAGATCGGATATTGAAATTTTACCATATCCATTTATTGTGTTTACTGACATAATTATTTTCTCCTAAGAACATCTTTATTCTACCTTATTTT
>CAMAGA010000127.1 GCA_945833955.1 uncultured Clostridia bacterium | reverse complement strand
GGGCAATCTTTTTTTCCGTCGGACTGTATACCGTGCTTTGGTTCGGGTTCAATCTGTATACGGGCAAAGTAGGCTACGTGCGCAAGTGGAAGGAAATTCCGCTCATGCTCTTCTATATTCTGGGCAACGCCGTCGGGTGCCTCGTACTCTTCCTCTTCCCCGAAATCCGAACGGATATGTTCGAGGCAAAGCTTGCCTTTCCTTGGTATACGGTGCTGGCAAAATCGGTGATTTGCGGCATCCTCATTTACATAGCGGTGGAACAGTTCAAACGGGAAAATGCGTGGGCGGTGCTGATAGCCGTGCCTGCGTTCATTCTCTGCGGTGCGGAACACTCCATTGCGGATATAGGCTATATGATTTTAACGCGTACCTTTACCTTGGAAGCGTTCGGCTTTCTCGCCCTCGTACTGGTGGGCAACGCCGTCGGTTCCCTTTTGATCGGGTTATGGGTGGATTACCGCAAAAAGAAGGAAGAAGCGGCAAAACAGCCCGAACGGGACGAGGTAGCGGGGCAGCCCGAACAGCCCGAACAGCCCGAACAGACCAAACAGCTCGAACGAACGGAGCCGACCGAACGGGCGGAGCAACCGAAAGAAACGGAAAAGGCAGAGTAAACGGTTATGAAAATTATCATCGTAGGTTTAGGAGATACGGGTCTGCGATTAGTGCAGGACTTTGCCCGGGAAAGAAAGCATCAGATCGTCGTCATCGATACGGACGGCACCAAAATCAGCGAGGTCATCGGCAGCTCTTCCGACGTAAACGGCATCGTGGGGAACGGTTGCTTTGCGCCCATCTTAGAGGACGCCGGCGCAAACGGAGCCGACCTCATCATCGCCGTGACCGAACGGGACGAGCTGAATATCCTCTGTTGCCTCGTGGCGGAATCGTTGGGAACGAAGTATTCCATAGCACAGGTGCATAACGCCGAATACTATGCGCATTACGATTCGATGGGCGGTCATCTCGGCGTGAATCTCTTCGTCAATCAGGAAGCGGTCGTGGCGGACGAAATCTTCCGCATTCTGAAAGCCCCCAAGGGCGTAAAGCTTGCTACCTTCGGCAAAAAGAAGCTGGAAATGGCGGAATTTACCATTGATAAGGACAGCAAGCTCGTCGGGAAGAGCTTAATGCAGGTGCGCAACACCAAAAAGAAGGACTTCCTGTTCGTGTCCGTCTCCCGCGGGGAAGAGGTCATCATGCCCAACGGCTCCACCGTGCTCGAAGAGGGGGACGTCATCAACGTCTGCGCCAAGCATCAGGAACTGCCCAAAGTGCTCGATTATTTTTCCATCGGCAACGATACCGTGCGTTCGGTCATCATTTTAGGCAGTACGGAAACGGCGTACAGCTTAGCAAAGAACCTGCTCGAAAACAACGTAAGAGTCAAACTCATCAGTTCGGACGAGAAAGCGTGCCAAAAACTCAACGAGCGGCTGGAAGAGCTCACCGTCGTCTGCGACGACTGCTTTGACGAGGAAGTGCTTATCCGGGAAGGCATCGCCTTTGCGGACGCGCTGGTCGTCATGACGCCGTCCGACGAAAAGAACGTGCTCGTTTCCCTGTATGCGCAAAGGTATAAACTGCGCAAACTCGTAACCGTCGTTCGATCGGGTCTGTACCAAAGCGTCCTCAAAGAAAACGCTTCCAACGTGGTCGTTTCCCCCTATTCGATCGTGGTGGAAAACATCGCCATGCACGGCAGATGGGTCAACGTGCCCAAGGACAGTCAGATCCTCTCTCTCCGTCGTCTGGCGCACGATCGGGTGGAAGCGCTCGAATTCAACGTGGGTAAAAATCCCGCCTTCGTGGGCAAGAGCGTGGCGCAGCTTTCCGGCTCCATTCGCCCCGGCTTGCTCTTTTGCGCCATCATCCGCAACGGCAGAGTGCCCATCATTCCGCACGGCGACACCGTGATAGAAGCGGGCGATAACATCATCGTCGCTTCCATCGATCAGAGACTCAAACAGTTGGAAGATATACTCAAATGAATTACAGACTGATTTTTTTCTATCTGGGCAGAATTTTGCAGATCGTGTGCGTGTTTCTGGTTTTGCCCTTCCTCGTCGGATTGATTTACGGAGAATATACCCATCTTTGGTCCATCCTCGTTACCATGGCGGTCTACCTTGCCGTCGGGTTTGCCATGACCTTCCGCTTCGGCAAAAAGCGGGACAGGAAGCTTCGCAATCGGGAAGCGCTCGTCATCGTCGGGCTGTGCTGGGTGTTCGTTTCCCTCATCGGCGCGTTGCCCTTCGTTCTGGACGGCTGCATTCCCAACTATATAGACGCCCTGTTTGAAACGATCTCCGGGTTCACCACCACGGGCGCAACCATTCTGGACGAACCTTCCGTTCTGCCCCGGTGTATGCTGTTCTGGCGCAGTTTTACCCATTGGCTGGGCGGTATGGGTATACTGGTATTCATTCTTGCCGTCATGCCCGGCACGGACGGCTCCACCTTCCACCTCTTCAAATTCGAATCGCCCGGTCCGCAGGTGGGCAAGCTCACGAGCAAGGTGCGGCATACAGCGACCATTCTCTACCTCATCTACTTCGTTCTGACCGTCATCGAAATGCTCTTTCTGCTCCCCAAAGTGGGCGTATTCGAGGCGATCCTGACCGCCATGAGTACGGCGGGCACGGGCGGTTTTGCCAGTACCGGCGCATCCATCGCCGCATTCGACAGTCTGTACGTGGAAATCGTGGTCATGGTCTTTATGTTCCTGTTCAGCCTGAACTTCAACGTTTACTACCTCATCGTTCTGCGGCACTGGAAGCTGGCGTTTACGGACGAGGAGCTCATTTTCTACGTAACCTACGTGGTGGGGGCGATTCTTGCCATTGCGTGCAACCTCATTCCGTACTACGGCGGAGACTTCTGGACGGCTCTGCGCTATTCGTCCTTCTCCGTGCTTTCCTTAACGTCGAGTACGGGTTTTGCCACGGCGGACTTCGGGCAGTGGCCCAAGCTGGCGCAGTCCATGCTGTACGTGTGTATGTTCTTCGGGGCGTGCGCCGGCAGTACGGGCGGCGGATTCAAGGCGAGCCGCATCGTCATTTTAATCAAGTCGGCGTATAAGCACCTGTTGCAGGTACTCAATCCGCATCGGGTCCAATGCGTGAAGATGAACGGAAAACCGCTGGAAAAGGAAGAATCGGACGGCGTAGTGCAGTATTTTTTAATCTACGTCATGATCTTCATCGTGGCGTTGGTGCTCTTATCGGCGGAAAAGACGGGGTCGTTTTCCCAGACGTTCTCTTCCACGCTGTCCTGCCTCAATAACGACGGCCCGTACATGACGAACGCCTTCGGCGGCTACGGGGATTGTTCCGTATTCAGCAAGATCATATATATGTTTCTCATGCTGATCGGCAGATTGGAAATCTTCCCCTTCCTGCTTCTTTTCGTCCGCGGCACGTGGCGCAAAATTCAGTGAAGGAAAGCAATGCGTTCACGGCGTAAATTTTGAATAGACAAGCAAGACCACCGCTCGGAAAGAGCGGTGGTCGTATTTACGCTTTTATTTTTGCAAGGGAATTACGGTTGATTGTTGCGCATTACTCTTCTATTTTCTTTACGTAGGAGCGGCGGCGTTTATGTATGCGGTTATCAAACGCTTTCCACTGATTCTGAATGTTCTGATTGTCTTCAAGGTTTAAGTTGGTTTCCGCATATTCGATGTTCTGTTCCCTGAGCATACGCATAAGTCCGCTGATGATGGCGGTGCCGATGCCCTTGTTCCGATACTCCGGCAGAACGCCGATGAGCCCGAGGTCCAGCACTTTGGGGTGCTTGATCGTTTTGAGCAGGCGGACGAGTGCGGCGGGGGTGAGTCTGCCGCCCGACTTTTGCAACGCCTCGCCGATGGCGGGGAAGCACAAGCCGAAGCACACGATGCGGTCGTTTTCGTCTAAAATGACGGCTACGAACCGAAGGTCGATGATGAGCTTGAAGTTTTCGATCATCAGCTTCTTCATGGCGGGGGTAAAGGGGACGGTCTGGTAGAGGTGGTTATAGGTCAGGTCGATGATCTCAAAAAAGCCGTCCGCATACTTCTTCAAAAAGTCGTTCGTGTTTTTGGCTTCGCCGAAGCGCAGGTTGTACTTTTCCATCATGCGCCTGCTCACCCGTTCCAACCGCTCGTCCGGTTCGGCAGGGTAGAAAAGCTGGCGTTCCGTCCAATCCACTTCCTTTACGAATCCGAAGTCTTCGACGAGTCCGGGATAGTAAGCGTAGTTATACTGTTCCTCAAAGGTGGAGGGCTCGTCAAAGCCCTCGATGAGTAAGCCTTCCCTGTCGAGGTCGGAATAGCCCAAAGGACCCACGAGTTCTTCCATGCCCTTTTCCTTTGCCCACTTTTCGAGTGCGGAAAAGAGCGCGGTAGAAACTTCTCTGTCGTCTATACTGTCGAAGCGGGTAAAGCGGACTCGCTTTTGGTTCCACTTCCGATTGGCGGCGTGCTGTAAAATGCCCTGAATTCTGCCCACCATCTTTCCGTCCCGATAGGCGTTGTAAAACACGGAGTCCGCCTGTTCGGCGTAGATGTTCTTTTTTGTAAATAACTTCATTTCGTCTCCGTAGAGCGGCGGAACGAAGGAGGGAACGCCTTTATAGAGCCTGAGCGGAAATTCCACAAATTCCTTCCGTTCCCTGCGTGTTCTGACTTCTCTGATTTCAATCATAATCCGTACCTTTTGCGGTTCCGATCGGATTTGGATGCGAAGGGGCGTTCGGACGGAGAGAAAATCCAAAAAAAATT
>CAMAGA010000126.1 GCA_945833955.1 uncultured Clostridia bacterium | reverse complement strand
TCCCTAACAGGAACACCCAAAGGGAGGCTTTTATTATGACGAAGGAACGGTTAAAAAGGGAAGCGGGTAGTAAAATCGAAACTCTTCGGTGGTAGCGGATAATCGTGCGCAAAAAAACATCCGTCCGTAACTTTTATTACGAATTTGTTATATATATCGAAAGACGCCGCTTCGCATTCTTTTAAATACAAAAAAAGCCGCCGACCTATGAAATAGATCGGCGGAAAAAAAATGGAGAAAAAAATGTGAGTGGTTAAAGTTAGTCGGTGTAAAGAGGGTGTTTTGCGCACAGAGCGGAAACGCTCGCTTTTACTTCTGCAAAACAGCTTTCTCTTTCGCGTATCACGCGCGTGATGAGTCTTGCAACCTCACGGCAGTCTTCCCGGGTAAAGCCTCGGGTGGTAACGGCAGGCGTACCGATTCGTAAGCCGCTCGTAACAAAGGGGGAGGTCGTTTCAAACGGAATGGTGTTTTTATTGGCGGTAATATGCACTTCGTCCAATAATTTTTCCAATTCCTTGCCCGTAATATTTTCCTTGCGGAGATCGAGCAGCATCAGGTGGTTATCCGTTCCTCCGGATACGAGCCGAACGTTCAGCTTTTGGAACTCATCCGCCATGGCGGCGGCATTCAATACTACGTTATGCTGATATTCCCGGAAGGAAGGCTGTAACGCTTCCCCAAAGGCAACGGCTTTTGCGGCGATGATATGCATCAAAGGGCCGCCCTGCGTTCCGGGGAAAACCGCCTTATCTATCATTTTGGCGTACTTTTCCTTGCACATGATTACGCCGCCCCGCGGCCCGCGCAAAGTTTTATGCGTGGTGGTGGTTACAAAATCGGCATAGGGGATAGGGGAAGGGTGTTCACCGGCGGCAACGAGGCCCGCAATGTGCGCTATATCCACCATCATATATGCGCCGACTTTATCGCAAATTTCCCGAATGGCGGCAAAATCAATCTTGCGGGGATAAGCGCTTGCGCCGCAAACGATCATCTTCGGCTTGCATTCCAAAGCGATTCTTTCCATTTCGGCGTAGTCAATCGTTTCCGTTTCAGCTCGCACGCCGTAAGGAACGATGCGGAAATACTTACCGGAAATATTGACGGGGGACCCGTGGGAGAGGTGCCCGCCGTGGGAAAGGTTCATGCCCATTACCGTATCGCCCGGGTTTAATGCGGCAAAAAATACGGCAAGGTTGGCGCTTGCGCCCGAGTGCGGTTGCACGTTGCAATGTTCGCACCCGAACAGCTGCTTTAAGCGGTCTATCGCAATATTTTCCACCACGTCCACGTAGCCGCAACCGCCGTAGTAGCGCTTCCCGGGTAAGCCCTCGGCGTACTTATTGGTCAAGTGGCTGCCTGCGGCCGCCATAACGGCAGGGGAAACGAAGTTTTCACTGGCAATCAGTTCTATATTGTTTTGCTGGCGTACAAGTTCGTCCGCCATAGCGGCGTAAAGGAGGGGATCGGTTTGTTGCAAAATCTTCATATTATTCATAACGCTTCTCTCCCGAACGTTTCAATTGGTTTTATTATATCGCTTTCTCTTTCGCATATCAACTGTTTTAAGGAAGAATTTGTGTTTTTTTGAAAAATTTTTTACGGGAAGGTATTTCCCCCGTCCGCAAGGGCAAATGCAAAAAGATAAAAAGCAAAATCAGGCTATTTTTATATATTGCTTTTTTCGAAAAAATATGATAAAATCGTAGAGGAATTTTATTTCCGAAACTGAGGAGAGAAAGAAATCTGATTTTTCTGCACGATATTATATGAAAAAGACGTTACGTATAAAAGAGGCTGTGCTTCTTGCCAAAGAAAAGAAATCCGTCAAGATATGGTTCATCTGTATTCTGGCAATACTGTGTTTCGTGTCCGTTGTGGTATGCACCGCAATCGGAACGATTCGTTTTTCCTTTTGGGATACGCTCAAGGCTATGTTTGTAAACGACGATTCCGACGCGCGGCTCATCGTATGGAATCTGCGCTTGCCGCGCATTCTCACGGCGGGATTGGTCGGCATCTGCCTGTCGCTGTCCGGTTGCCTTTTGCAGAGCGTCATGCGCAACAACCTCGCCTCGCCTACGACCATCGGCGTTACGGGCGGTGCTTCCTTTACGGCGTATCTTACGCTCGTGGCATTCCCCACGTATTCCTATTTGCTCCCCGTCGGATCCATGCTGGGCGCATTCTTAACTACGATGCTCATCTACCTGCTGGCATACGAAAAGGGCGTGAGTCCCGTCCGCATGATCCTTTCCGGTTTGGCGGTCTCCGCGCTGTTCAGCGCATTCAACGACCTGATCCGAACGGTCTTTGCGGATTCTATCGGCAACGCCTCCGGCTTTTTAGTCGGCGGGCTGAACGGCGTCGTATGGAAGCAGTTTGCGATGATTGCGCCCTACGCCTTGGTCGGCATGGCAATTTGCCTGTTTTTGCCCTCCGGCATGAACGTGCTTGCCTTGGGCGACGAAAACGCCAACGCTCTGGGGTTAAAAACGGAGCGATTCCGCTTCCTTCTGATCGTTGCGGCGTCCCTCCTTGCGGGGGCTGCCATATCGGTGGCGGGGTTGATCGGGTTCGTGGGGCTCATCGTGCCGCATATAGCGCGCCTTTTGGTCGGGTCCGATCATAAATACCTGCTTCCTACGTCCGCCTTGCTCGGCTTCCTCTTCCTCGTGGTCTGCGATACGTTGGGCAGAGTCGTCATGCAACCGGGGGAAATCCCCGTCGGCATTATCGTTTCCGTAATCGGTACGCCGTTCTTTTTGTTTTTGCTCAGAAAGCGGGAGAGGGGATAAGGTATGCACTTCGGATTCCGTAATATTTCCGTTCGATTGGGAAAAAATGACGTTATTCAAGATTTATCGTTAGAAGTCCCCAAGGGAAAAATCACTACGCTCATCGGCAAAAACGGAGCAGGCAAGTCCACGCTGTTAAAAACGGTGTGCCGCGTAGTCAAGCCGGACGCAGGGCAAGTCGTTTTGGAAGATCGGGATATCCGCAAGGCGGATGCAAAGCAAATCGCAAAAAGAATCGCCTATCTTTCGCAGGTGCACGACGTCCCTTCCGATATAGACGTAGAGACGCTCGTATCCTACGGCAGATTCCCGCATAAAAAGTTCGGCAGCGGCTTGACGCAGGCAGATCAACGGGTGATAGATTCCGTGATAGAGAATATGGGGCTGACGCCGCTGAAAAACAGAGCGGTGCGCTCCCTATCGGGCGGCGAGCGGCAGCGGGCTTGGATTGCCATGACCTTATGTCAGGAACCGGAAATACTCATTCTGGACGAGCCCATCACGTATCTCGACGTAGGCTATCGCATTGAAATTTTAGAGCTGATCCGCCGCCTGAACCGACGGTTGCAGATGACCATTTTCATGGTTCTGCACGATCTGAACCTCGCCGCCAAATACTCGGACGAACTCGTCATTTTGGAAAGGGGTAAAATCGCAAACGCAGGCACGCCCGAAGAGATTTTAACCCAAGAAAATTTATTGCAATATTTCAATATTCATACCCAAATTTATCGGGACCCGAACGGTGCGCCGTATTACGTGGCTTTGGGTACGAATTTACAGGAGACGTAAGTTATGAAAAAGCTATCCGTTATTTTCGCTATCATTTTATTGTTTTGTTTGTGCGGTTGCCAGAGCGCAGGCTCTTCCGATACGAGTTCCCCTCAAGAGGGAAATTGGGATCGGGAACGGTACGAAAGCTATTTCCTTGCCGAATCGGACGGGGTGCAAATAGAAGAAAACTTCGTCACGTTTACGGACGCAAACGGGGCGGAACAAAAAATCGCCAAGGGAATGCAAAAAGTCTATAATCTGTACGCCAGCTTTACCACGCTCTGGTACGAAGCGGGCGGTCAGGTCGCGGGCTGTATCGGGGGCGATTCCGCCGTTGAAATTTATAAAGAATATATCGGCAGGGATATCACGCAGGACGACTCGGTTACGGTGCTGGCAACCAATGCTTCCGGTAAAAGATGGAGCGTGGAAACGATCATCGCCGGGCATCCGGATCTGATTATCTGTTCCACCGCAATGAACGGTTACGCTACCATTGCCGAGCCCGCCCAAACGGCAGGTATCCCCGTAGTTGCCGTGGATTACGACGACTTTTCGGACTATCTCAAATGGTTCAAAGTATTCTGCCATCTGACGGATAACGCTTCTTTGTGGGAATCGGTTGCGCTGGATGCGCTCTCGCAAACGCTGGACGTTCTGGAACGCATACCCGAAAGCGAGCATCCGAGCTACTTAAGCATCTTTTCCGGGGGAACGAACCTGCAAGGCAATTTATCGACGACGGTAATCGGCGGCATGGCGAATCTTTTGGGGGCAAGGAATATTTTAGAGGAGTTTTCCATCGGGGACGCCACCAAGGTGGACGTCAATCTGGAATTCGTGTATGCGGCGCAACCGAACGTGATCCTCGTGCAGTGCCATAACGACGTTGCGGACTGTAAGCAGATGATCGTGGACGCCTACGGGGAAAACCCTCTGTGGCTGGCGCTCCAAGCCGTGCAGACGGACAAAGTTTTTTATCTTCCTAAAACGCTCTTCCACAATAAACCCAACCGAAGATTTGCGGACGCCTATCGGATTTTAGCGCAGATTTTATATCCGCAGGTCGATTTTTCCTGACGGAATCCCGAATTTTTCGGGAGTGTGTAAAAAAAGAATTTTCCCAATAATCCCGTTCTGAAAAAAAGAATGGGATTTTTAATATTTTTGCACGTATCCGGGTATATATTGAAGGGAACGGGTTTTAAGGGGATTACAAAAAA
>CAMAGA010000125.1 GCA_945833955.1 uncultured Clostridia bacterium | reverse complement strand
TCTTGACAGATACTTTTATTTGTGCTAAAATGAAACAACAATTTCAGATATTCTTTGGGGCGGGGTGCAATTCCCCACCGGCAGTATAGTCTGCGAAAGCTTGAAAAAGCTCCGAACGGGTGCGATTCCCGTACCGACGGTATAGTCCGGATGGAAAAAGAAGAGAAGCGCGTGCTTGGGAAGGCACTGCTTTTCAGCACCCTCATTGTACGAATGGGGGGCTTTTTTTTTAGCAAAGAACGTCGGAAAAATCCATATTCATTTTCAGGAGTTTTTTGTATGAAAAACGAAAACTATTTTACGGCTTCCAGAATGTCGGTCATCGCCGTGTTTTCCGCATTGGCATTTGCGCTGTATCTGGTGCGCATCCCCATGGCTTTTGCCTTTGCGCCGTGGCTGGAACTCAACCTTTCGGATATCCCCGCCTTCATCGGTACGTTTGCGCTCGGCCCCGTGGCAGGGTGCATCATCGTCACCGTGAAGATACTCTTAAAGCTCATCGTGCAGGGTACGGGTACGGTGTTCGTGGGGGAATTTGCCGATCTCATCATCGGGTACAGCCTCGTCATTCCCTGCGGTCTTATATATAAAAAGCACCGTTCCGTCAAGGGGGCGATCGTTGCGCTGGCGGTAGGGAGTATCATTTCCACGCTGTGCGCCATTCTTGCCAACCGCGTTTTGCTCATTCCGTTCTATGCCAATCAATGGGGCTTATCTACGCTGGCGGGTATGCTTACCGGGCTATTCCCGAGCTGTACGGAAGAGAATTTTTACAGCTTCTATCTCTGGGCTTCCGTGTTGCCGTTCAACCTGCTCCGCTGCATAGTATCCGGGGTGATCACCTTCTTCGTATATAAGCGGGTTTCCCGTCTCGTCAAACGGATCGGGGAAAAGTTCGACCCCGTTACCGGGACTGCAGAGGAAACGCCGGAGGCGCAAAAGGTACGCAGCCGTAAATCCGCCGTGTGGATCATTGTTTTCGTCGGCGTATTGCTCGTTTTAATCGGAGGCGTGTTGCTTCGCTACTTCCTTACATAGTGTATTTTATTCGTCGGACGCCTGCGGATATGCGCCGCAAAGGGCGGAATGCCTTTTGCAACGCCTATCCCCGTGGGCGTCCTTTTTTTGTCGGTTTTTTTCTGAATCGGCAAAAAATAACGCAAAAGTCAAACAAAAAAGCGCAAAAATTTTTCATACCTATTGACATTACAAGGAATGTCGTGTATAATTAGAAGTGAAGAAATCTAAAAAAAACAAGAGGTTTTTATCTATGTTGGAAGAAATGAAACAGCGAGTTCTGAAAGCCAACCTCGATCTCGTAAAGCATCAGCTGGTACTGTTTACGTGGGGCAACGTTTCCGAAATTGACAGGGAAAGCGGCCTCGTAGTCATCAAACCGTCCGGTGTGGAATACGACGATATGACTGCGGACGATATGGTCGTAGTCGATCTGAACGGCAACGTAGTGGAAGGGCATTACCGCCCGTCTTCCGATACGCCCACGCATATCGAGTTCTACAAGGCATTCCCGAACGTCGGCGGCGTAACGCATACGCACTCCACTTTTGCCACCGCATGGGCGCAGGCAGGCAGGGACATTCCCTTCTACGGCACCACGCACGCAGACTACTTCTACGGCGATATCCCTTGCGCAAGAAGCCTTACGCAGGAAGAAATCGAAGGCGAGTATGAAAAAAACACCGGTCTTGCCATCATCGAACGCTTCAAAAAGGACGGGCTCGACCCCTTGGCTGTACCCGGCGTACTCATCAAGAGCCACGGCGTGTTCGCATTCGGTAAAAACGGGGACGGCTCCGTATACAACGCCACCGTCATCGAAGAAGTTGCCAAGATGGCGTTCATCACCGAAGCGGTCAATCCCGACGTAACCAGAGCCGATCAGTTTATGATGGATAAGCATTACAACCGTAAGCACGGCAAAAATGCATACTACGGCCAGAGCAAAAAGTAAATGCGCTAAGGTTGCGGCAATCTGCAACGGATAGCTCAGATAGAAAAAACGTAGGTACGGACACCTTTGAATCCGAAAAAATTTTCAAGCAGGAGTTAAAAATCATGAAAGAAAAGATTGTTTATTTCATTGCAGGTTCTCAGACCCTCTACGGAGACGACGTACTGGAACACGTAAGACAGCATTCCGAAGAAATGGCGAACTACATCAGCGAACGTATGCCCGTTACGGTAAAATACCTGACCACTTGCAAGAGCAACGACGAAGTGGTAGCTGCGGTAAAACAGGTCAATGCAGACGATAACTGCATCGGTATCATTACCTGGTGCCATACCTTCTCCCCGGCAAAGATGTGGATCAACGGTCTGCGTATGTTGCAAAAGCCCATGTGCCACCTCGCTACGCAGTACAACGAAAGACTGCCCTACGATACCATCGACATGGATTTCATGAACGAAAACCAGGCTGCCCACGGCGACAGAGAATTCGGTTACATCATTGCAAGAATGCGCATGGACAACAAGGTCATTGCCGGTTATTATAAGGAAGAAGAAACGCTTGCACGTCTTGCCGCATGGTGCAAAGCTGCGGCAGGCCTCGCATTCTCCAAGACCGTCAAGGTTGCCCGCTTCTCCGACAATATGCGCAACGTTGCCGTTACCGAAGGCGACAAGGTAGACGCACATATCAACCTCGGCTGGCAGGTAGACTTCTACCCCGTAGGCGAACTCGTTGAATATATCGACCTCGTTACGGAAGAAGAAGTAGACGCACAGATGGCGGAATACGCTACCCGTTATACCATGGGCACGGACAGAATCGACGTCGTTCGCGAACAGGCTAAATATGAAATCGCTATAGATAAGTTCTGCAAGGACAAGGGCGGCTACATCGGCATCGTAGACCACTTCGGCACATTGCAGGGTATGAATCAGCTTCCCGGCCTTGCCATTCAGGATCTGCAGCTCAAGGGCTACGGCTTCGGTGCGGAAGGCGACTGGAAGGTTGCCGCACTCGGCGCAGTCATGCAGTACATGGCAGACCAGAAGGGTACCGGTCTGATGGAAGACTATACCTACGACATGGCAGACGGACTTTGCCTCGGCGCACATATGCTGGAAGTATCCCCGCAGTTCGCAGGTACGAAGCCTGAAATTCAGGTACATCCCCTCGGCATCGGCGGCAAGAGCGATCCCGCACGTCTCGTATTCGAAGGCATCGAAGCTCCCGAAGCAGTTGCCGTTTCCATGATCGATATGGGCGACAGAATGAGACTGATCATCCAGAAGATCGAACTCGTCAAGTATCCGAAGAGAATGCCGAACCTTCCCGTAGCAGGTTTGATGTGGAAGTATAAGCCCAACTTCAAGACGGGTATCGAAGCGTGGATCTATGCAGGTGGCGCACATCATACCGTAGTATCTTCCAGACTGACCGTACAGGATATGGTTGACCTTGCCAATATGTGGGGCATGGAAGCCGTTGTGATCGACGAAAACACCGAAATCAACGAATTCAAGCGTCAGCTCATGCTTACCGACATCATTTACAGAAGAAAGTAATTTCCGAATTCTAAAAACGCTTTTCCAATAAGGCGCACGTTTCCCAGGCGACTGTCCGAAAATGACCGTCCGAGGATTCGTACCGTTATAACCGTTCCTGCATATTACGCCGCTTGGGGACAGTCGGGAAAAGGACAAACTTCCCGAGCGGAACGTGCGGAGGGATATTTATGAATGAAGTCAATAAAACGTTATTTATCCCGCTGTACGGAAAATCGCAGGTGAGCAAGAAAAATATTATTTTGCACGATCCGACGGCTGAAAAAATCTGGGAAGCGGAAGCCTTCCCCATTCGCGGTAAATCGAAGTCGAAATGGTTGGCTTATAATATGGCGATGCGGGCAAGGGTATTCGACGACTGGACGGAAGCGATGCTCCGACGTAGTCCGGATGCGTTCGTACTGCATATCGGATGCGGGCTGGACAGCAGGTGCCTGCGAGTCAAAGAACAGTATCTGCATTGGATCGATGCGGATTTTCCCGACGTGCTTTCGGTGCGGCAGAAATACTATGCGGAAAGCGATGCGTATCGTATGATGCCGATCGACGCTTCCAAAATAGAACAGACGGAACGACTCCCGAACGGGGAAACGGCAATCGTGATTTTAGAAGGGATCAGTATGTATCTGACCAACGAGCAGGTGCGTAACTTGTTTGGGACGTTGGAAAAGAAGTATTCCCGTCTCCATATTCTGATGGACGTATACACGGAATTCGGTGCGAAAATCTCCAGGTATAAAAATCCCGTCAACGAAGTGGGCGTAACGCAATTGTACGGAATAGAGGACGTACAAGCCTTGTTGCAGGGTACGAATATCCGACTCAAAGCGGAGCATTCGTTTACGCCGGATTACCTCGTAAAAGAGTTAAAACCATCGGAACGGGCTTTCTTTAAAGTGATGTTTGCAAAAGGGCTTTACAGAAAGATTTACCGCCTTTACGAGCTGGAAACGATGGCGTAAATTGCAGTGCGTTGTGTAAAAAGAGTGCAATTTTACACGGGTTTTCCCGTAGATGCGCACAGCAAAATCAATCGAGATGAAACGCCCCGAACACGAAAGTGTTCGGGGCGTCTTTTGTGCCTTTGAAATTTTGTGTCTTTGAAAACGGTAGTCGCCTCTCTTTGAATGTCGCAATATCCTCTTTTCCGGACGGTTACCGTGGCGGGGCGGTCGTATGGAATACGGAATGGTACGGCTTTATCCATATCGGGAGAGCGGGGGAGGATTTCGGGAAAAGAGCGAGGGGCGGCGTGGAAATCCGTGGGCGGCGTGGAAATCCGTGGGCGGTGTGGAAATCCGTGGACGGTGTGGAAATCCGGGGCGGTGTGGAAATCCGTGGGCGGTGTGGAAATCCGTGGGCGGTGTGGAAATCCGTGGGCGGTGTGGAAATCC
>CAMAGA010000124.1 GCA_945833955.1 uncultured Clostridia bacterium | reverse complement strand
CATAAATATAATATAGTGCATAAAAAAGCCGTTTTATCTATAAAAAAAACGAATAGCAGAAGCGGAAAAATTTTTGAAAAACCACTTGATTTTTTGAAAAACAGTGTTATATTATAGACAAGAACGAAACAAAGAGAATCGAAGGATTCCAAAAAAAGCAAGGAGGAAATGAATTATGTCGGATTTCAGATTACAAGAATTTGCCGTACTTTCGGCAGGCGGAAGATTAGCCGGTCTTCGTACCGGAGACCCGGACACCATTTCCGAAAAGGTGAAGCAGAACGCGGAAATCATTGAAATGCAGTGGTTCATCAAAAAGGAAAAGGAAGGCGAATAAACAGCTTCCCCCACGTTGTTTCCGTTCCGACGGAAAACGAAAGAACGAACCAACCCGAAAAACGGTAAGATAGCAAAAATACAAAACAGCGAAGAAGCAGATTCTTCGCTGTTTTTATTGCTATCTGTTTTGATGATTACTTGCGGATGCGCAATATTGCAACGGTTATGCGCGAATACGCAATACGTTACAAGCGGAAAGCACCACGACTACCGCCTCCACACAGAGCAACCCGGGAACGGGCAGCACGCCGATCAGCCCGAAAACAAAGCAAATTGCTTTGAGCACCACTGCCAGAATGCCCATCTCCGTCAATGCCGAACGGGTACGCTTTGCCAGTTTTAAAATTTGCGGAACCGCCTTTAAATTCTTTTGCAGAACGATATCGGCAACCTGCAACGTTTCCTTGGCGGAAACGCCGTCTATCGCCAGCGTGAAATCGGATTCCCCCATAGCCGCCAGGTCGTCCGTTCCCGCGCCGGCATACAAAAAAGCCGTACCCTTTTTATCCCGACGAAGCGCCATCATGCATTCCGCTTTTTTGCGGGCGTGCAAATCGGCGCACACCGTATCTATGCCCTGCGCGTCTTCCGCAAAGCGCACGGCAACTTCCGCATTTTCCGAGGTGAGCAAAAAGAACGTCTTTATGCCGGACTCCGCCATAGCCGCCAGCTCCGCAGGCACGTCCTGCCGCATGGGGTCGTCTACTAAAACGTAGCCCACGCAATCCTCGCCGTACACTACGTAGTACGCCCTACCCGATAGGGGGACGCTTGCGGCGGAAACGGAATTGCTGTGCATGAATTTTTCGTTCCCGACGATCATGACGGCGTTATCCAGACAGCCGCACACGCCCAGACCGGGCAGCTCCCGAAAGTCGGACAAGGCGATATCCGAAGGCGGTGCGTCAAAGACGCAGGCAAGCGGATGCACGCTTTGCGCCTGCAATGCGCACACCCTTTCGTAAACGGCGTCCGTACAGTTCTTTCGGGTGATTTGCGGCTTGCCTTCCGTTAAAATACCGGCACGGTCGCACGCAAAAAAGTCCACACGGTCCAATACGGTAAAGCGGTCGGGAGTCTGCAGGATTGCGCCCATCCTTTTGCAGAGCGAACGGTTCCGCAACGCCGCAAACGGAGCGGCAAAAAAGGTTTCGCACGGGCAGGCGATCGTTAAAAGCAGCAACCCTCGGTTCAGCCAATCGGCAAAGGCGGGCCCCTGCCCGAATATCAGTAAAGCCAGCGGTATGAGAACGCCGACCACCAAAAACACGGACAGGACGCCGTAAAAATAATAGCGCAAAATCGAATTTTTTGCCATGCGCTCCTTGTTCCTACGCTGCAATATTCGCTCTGTTTCGTTTTGATTTTTAGCAAAAGAACTTTCCTCGGCAATCGAAACGGCTATCGCCGTGACCGCATCCCCCAGATTGACGCTGCCGGCACGGATCCGTTCCCCGCCGCTCTTTTCCGCCGGCATACGATTCCCGTCCAGTCGCCTCGTATCCAATACCGCATATTCCGAGGCAAGCGTGCAATCCACGGGGAATTGCGCACCCTTTTCCACAAGCAGTTTATCGCCCGGTAAAATATCCTGCACGCAAACGCAGTACGTCTTTTCCTCGTATAAAACGGTAGCCGTTTTTTCCCCGGCGGTTTCTTCGTTTACAAAATCGCCGTCCGTAACCTTTGCCCGCAGTACGCCGTACAGACAGTCCATACATACGAACGCCGCACCGACGCCGTAAAAGCCGAGCAGAGCCGAACTCAACGCGCCGACGGGCACGATGAGTTTTTCCACGGCAAAACAGCCGTGCCGCGCTTCGTTTACCCGATCCGCAATAAAGAGCACAACGGAAAGCAAAGCGGAAATCACGTAGAGCGAATAGGTCAGAATTTTTACGGCGTTCACTGCCTGAAAAAGCGAAAGAACCAGACCGCCGACGAGCAACAGCAAAGAGAGCGCCGCAAGCGTGACCCGCACCCGAAAGGGAATAGCTTTCAACGGTTTTTCCCGATGCGGTTCTAAATCCACGCCGTAGGAAGCGGCAATCTCTTCCGCCGCCCGTACCGCTTCCTGCGTTTCGGCACAAAAACCGATACGCCCCAAAGATGCGGAAACGAATACGTCTTCCACGCCTTCTATGCCCAGAAGCTCCGACTTGACGGAAACAGCCATGTTCTCGTTGCGCAGTCCCCTCGTGCGATACTCGCAGATAAACGCATCCCGCACCGCCTCCGCTTCCGCACCGGGGCAACGGCGGACGATTTCCATTACGGATTCCCAATTCTTTTCCGAACGGACGGAAATATGGGCGGTAAGGTTGGCAAAACTGACCCGTGCCGCAAGCACCGCAGGCGAGCCCGACAAATCTCTTTCCAACCCGGCAGCGACTTCTGCGGAATCCATTCTCCGAAAGAATATCTTTTTATCCATACCGTAACCTCCCTTTTTTCGTATTTCCGATTGTATATCTCCTATTATCGTAACAGCTTTCCGCCCATTTGTCAACCCGTCTTGAAAGCGCCGTCCCGTGCCGCTTCCGCTTCGGTTTCGGGGAGCGCCTGCTCTTGTTCCGTTTGCATTTTACGCACTCGCCGCAAAAACAGAATGAGGAAGGGCACCGCAAACAGAAAGGCGCACAAATCGGAAACCGCCTGCACGCATTCCACGCCCGTCAGCCCCAGTATGCCCGGCAAAATCAGGACGGCGGGGATATAAAACAGCCCCTGTCTGGAACTGGAAAGCAACGTAGCCAGCCATTTATTGCCGATTGCCTGATACGTAAGCCCCATAATAAAGTTAAACATAAGGAAGGGCATACAGTAACTTTGGTAGCGCAACGTCCGCACCGCAATCTCCACGCCTTGGCCGTTTTCCACGAACAATGCGGCTATGGGGCGGGCAAACACGGCGCACAGCACCGCCATGACCGTCAGAATAGCCGTACCCAGACAGAGCGTAAATAAAAAACCCTTCCGCACCCGATCGTACCGCTTGGCGCCGTAATTATAGCCGAGCACGGGTTGATATCCCTGCCCGATACCGAGCGCAAAACAGAATACTACCATGAACACCTTTTGCACCACGCCGACCGCCGTAATTGCGCTCTCCTGCCCGTACAGGTACGCCGCATTATTGAGGAGCGCGGTGGCGATGGAGGAAAGCCCCTGCCGTACAAACGACGGAAAGCCCGTCTTTAAGATATTTCCATAGATTGCCGCACCGCGCGGTAAGTCCTTGGGCTTGGGATGCACCAGACTCTTTTTGGAAAAGATGAGAAGCAGCAGAACGAAAAAGCTGATCGTCTGGCTGACGAGCGTGGACAGCGCCGCGCCTTCCACGCCCATTCCGCACGCAAAGATCAGAACGGGGTCGAGCGCCATATTCAGAATCGCACCCGTGCATAAGCCGATCATGGCAAAATTCGCCTTGCCCTGCGCCCGTAAAAAATTATTGAAGGTAAAACTGCACGTCATCAGCGGCGCGCCGAGCAGGATGTATCGCCCGTATATCATGGCGGGCTCCAGCGTATCGCCCTTGCCGCCCAATAAGGTCATCAGCGGCTCTAAAAACAGCAGTCCGAAAACGGTAATGAGCACGCCGCAGAGGATTGCCATCAACGTGGCGGCGGTCGCCGTTTCGTTCGCTTTTTTATATTCTTTCTTGCCCAACAGGCGGGAGATAATACTCCCCGAACCCATACCGACGGTAAACCCGAACGCCTGAATGATTGCCATGAGCGAAAACACGACGTTCAAAGCACCGGTAATGCTGTCATCCCGAAGTAACGCTATAAAAAAGGTATCCACTATATTATAGAGAGAGGTAACCAACATACTGATTACCGAAGGAATTGCCATGGCAATGATAAGCCCGGGTATTTTGGTTCCCGTCATTCTTGCAAATTGTTTGTCCTGTTCGTCCATACCCCTATACTCCTTATATTTTATTTTAGTATAAAAGTGCGTAAAAGTCAATTAAAAAAAATTATAAATCTACTGCGTTCGACCCGTTCTGCGTTACTTTTCCGCTTATCTTTTTCATACGATACGATATAAGGAGAACAACGGTATGCAATACAGATTATCGGAATTAGCAGGCAAAAAAATTTATACCAAGGGCGGCAGGTACACGGGGTACGTTACGGGCGTCAAACTTTCCCCTTCCTATCGGCAGGTAAGAGGGCTTTCCTTTGCGAATACGGAAGAGGAAGACGGCATGGTAGCCTTTTCCGCCATAGCGGAAGTAAACGAATGCGTCGTCATCAAGGCAAAAACCCCGGCAAAAGCAACTACGGACGTCCCCTTCGGCTACGCCTGCCGCAATACGCAAGGCGAAGTCATCGGTTACATAGACGACTTGATTTCGGAAGATAATACCGTGGTCGGCATTTCGGTCAACGGTAAAATCCACCCCGTACAGGGCATGGAACGCCACGGCGATCACTTTATTCTGCCGCAACCGCTCATTGAAGGCGAAACGCTGAAACGGGACGTGATGCAAAACGGCGAAGTGCTGTTTGCGAGCGGCACCGTGATTACGGAAGAGGTTACCCTTGCCGCGCAGCGCACGGGAAGATTGGTCGACCTGATATTAAATACGCTGTAACGGCGAAAAACGCTCTTTCGGCAATGTGCCGAAAGAGCGTTTTTTTATTT
>CAMAGA010000123.1 GCA_945833955.1 uncultured Clostridia bacterium | reverse complement strand
AATTTTACCGTATTATGAAAAAGACGAAAATCGTATGCACGCTCGGCCCTGCCAGCAATACCGAAGAAACCATTCTCGCCATGGCAAAGGCGGGCATGAACGTAGCGCGCCTCAACTTTTCCCACGGGACGCACGAAGACCACGCCAAGATGATTGCGCTCATCAAAAAGATCCGCACGGAAAACAACCTGCCGCTGCCCATCCTTCTGGATACGAAGGGGCCCGAATTCCGTATCGGCACGTTTGAAAACGGCAAGATCACGCTTGCGCCCGGCGACAAGTTCATCTTTACCGCAGACGAGGTGATCGGCAATCAGGAACGGGTCACCGTTACCTACAAAAAGATAGCGCAGGCAATGCAACCGGGCGATAAGATTTTGCTCAACAACGGTCTGATGGTATTCCGCATTACGGAAGTGCGGGAGCGGGAAGTCGTTACCGAAGTGGAGGAAGGCGGAACGCTCTCCAACCGCAAGAGTATGTTCTTCCCCGATAAGGAACTGGAGATGACGTACCTTTCCGAACAGGACAAGGCGGACTTGAAGTTCGGTTGCGAACAGGGCGTGGACTTTGTGGCGGCTTCCTTCGTATCCCGCGCGCAGGACGTTCTGGATATACGCAGCTGGCTGGACGAATGCGGCGGCGGAGACATCGACATCATCGCCAAAATCGAGAGCCGTGCGGGCGTCAATAACTTAAACGACATCATCGAAGTATCGGACGGCGTCATGGTAGCGCGCGGCGATCTGGGCGTGGAAGTACCCTTTGAGGAACTCCCCGGCATTCAGAAGCAGATCATTTCCGCTTGCAGAAAGGCAGGCAAACGCTGCATCACCGCCACGGAAATGCTGGAATCCATGATTCATCAGCCCCGCCCGACGAGAGCGGAAATTTCCGACGTGGCGAACGCCGTTTACGACGGCACTTCCGCCATCATGCTCTCCGGCGAGACCGCCGCAGGCGCATACCCCGTGGAATCCGTCCGCGCCATGGCGAGAATCGCCGTACAGGCGGAAACGAACACCAACTACATTCAGCACTTAGACGACAGCGAATACACCATCCGCAGCGTGAGCGACGCACTCTCCCACTCCGCCTGCACCATGGCGGCGGATATCGGCGCCAAGGTCATCGTCGTGTGTACGAGGACGGGCGGCACTGCCAAGTTCGTCTCCCGCTTCCGCCCGATGATCGACATCATCGGCATGACCACGGATGAAAAGGCGTATCGGAAGCTGGCGTTGAGCTGGGGCGTCATTCCCGTGATGAGCGAGGAATACTACTCCGTGGACGTTCTGTTCCACTTTGCAAAGCTTGCCGCAAAGCAGAGCGGGCAGGTCAAGCCCGGCGATCTGATCGTCCTGACGGGCGGCACGCCGAACGGCAAGAGCGGCAACTCCAACCTCATCAACATCGAAAGAATCTGATCATCCCGTTTTATACCTCTATACGAAAAGGCGAAGAGCAATCTTCGCCTTTTATCATACCCATCGCATCGCTCAGTTCATGCCGAAAAGGTCCCTCGTGAAGAGCTTATCCCGCACGGGCGCAAGCTCCGCCTCGTAACGGTTTGCCGCAATCACGGCGCACTCCTTTGCAAACGCCGCAAAATGATTGACGACGGGCACGCAACGGAACCACTCCCCCTCTACGGACGGCTCGTAAATCAGAACGCTCCTGCCCCGCTTTTTCAGCCGATCTATCACGCCCAGAACCGCGCTTTCCCGATGGTTATCCGAGCCGACCTTCATATGCAGTTTATAGATACCGATCGTGCCGTTTTCCCCTGCCATCTTACAGAGCGTATCGGCAATGAAGTCCTTCCTCGTGTCGTTGGAACGCACGACGGCGCGGATCAGATCGCCGGGGACGTTCGCAAAGTCGGCAAGAAGCTGCTTCGTATCCTTGGGCAGGCAATAGCCGCCGTACCCGAAGGAAGGGTTGTTGTAAAAACTGCCCACCCGTTCGTCCGCGCACACCCCTGCAATGATGCGCCCTGCGGAAAGAGAGTGCTTTTGGGCAAAGGTGTCCAATTCGTTGAAGAAAGCGACCCGCACGGCAAGATACGAGTTTGCAAACAGCTTGACCGATTCCGCTTCCTTGCGGCGCATGACGAGGATGGGCGGATCGTTCTCCGCACAGTCCTTCCAGAGCTTCGCAAGCGCACCTGCCGCCTGCTCCTCCCCCTTGCCGCACCCGATCACGATGCGGGCAGGGTAGAGATTATCGTACAGCGCCTTGCCCTCCCGCAAGAATTCGGGCATGAAGAAGAGGCTTGCGCCGTGACCTTCCGCCGCCCTGCCGTCCGCTTCCGCCGCCCTGCCGTTGCCTTCCGCCGCCCTGCCGTTGCATTCCGCCGCCATGCGGTCGCATTCCGCCGCCATGCGGTCGCAGAACCCGGGCGGAACGGTGGATTTGACGACGATTGGCACTCCCCTGCGCCTTGCCAAGCGTATGACCTGCTCTACGGACGAGGTATCGAACCTGCCCGTGCCCTCGTCGTAGTCGGTGGGCGTGGCGACGACGACCGCCTCCGCCCCGCAAAGCGCCGTTTCCGCATCCGCCGTGGCGTACAGGCGCAACGGCTTTTCGGAAAGGTACTTTTGTAAAGTATCGTCCCGAACGGGCGACTTGCCCTCGTTGATAAGCCGCACCTTATCGGCGTCGATATCCACGACGGCGACTTCCGCACGGGTAGAGAGCAGAACGGCGTTGGAAAGTCCCACGTATCCGCCGCCGAATACCGCTATTTTCATATCTGATTCCTCCTTACTCTTTCGGATGATTGCGCTTTTTCCCTTTCGGGTCGGGCGGTTCCCCTCCGCCCTTTCGGAGCGCGTCGAAAGCTCTACGAAAGAGCATTGCCAATTTTTTGCGGTTTATAACCGTATACGCCGCAAAAGCGACGGGATAAATCACTGCCCCGACAATGCCGCCCGCCGTTCCCCCTGCGCCGCCCGCCGCACCCGAAATAATGCCGCTTGCCGCAACGCCGGCTAAAAATCCGACGGGGAGCAGCAGCTCCGCCCAGTCGCGCGGGGATCGCTTTGCCGCTTCCCCTATCAGTCCTTCCGTAAAGTAAGCGTGGAACGCCTCTTCCGCCACGACGAAGTACAGGAGATACAAGACGTTCCCCCACTGCCATAGCACGAAAAAATTGACGGGCAGCACAACCAAAGCGAAGAGGGCGTTTAAGAAGAGGAGCTTGCCTTCCTTGCGCATGGCTTTCGAGTAGACGTCCGTGAGCAGATGTTGCCGCACGGTATACAGGCTCATGGGGAAGAGCACGGCAAGGTACTTTACGCTCTCCGCATAGTCGGGCAGCCAGATGCGCAAAAAGAGCGCAAGCGGCAAAAAGGCAAAGAGCGCAACGGCGCATAGGAACGTTACGCCCAGCCGCATGGGCGCATACGCTTTGGGTAGCTCCGATACGGACATTCTTTTGAGGGACGGAAACAGCGCCGCCCCTGCCGCCGAAGCAAACGTAACGATGGCGTGCGCCACGGTGAACGCAAACGACACGGCGGCAAAAACCTGCGACCCGACGAGGTACCGCACGAAGAGTTTCGATCCGCTGACGGGCAAAGCCGCCGCCTGCGCAGACAGCACGACGAGGATGCCCGCCCCGATCGTGGCAAACGGCGGTTTGCGGTCGGCTCTTTCGATCCTGCCGAAGTAAGCGTGCGGCACGTACCTTGCCCCCGTCATCGTACCCAGAACGAGCCCGAGCATTTCCGCAATCGCCAAAAAGACGAAGGAAGTGCGCCCCGTAGCTAAAAACAGCGCCACGAAGAGGACGTGCGCCGCCCGATCGACGATCGCCATCTTCGCATAGCGGGAGATCCTGCCCGAAAGGCGGAAGAGGTCCGCCGTATAGTTGAATACGCATCGGAGCACCGCCGCCGGGGCAAGCAACGCCGGTACCGTCCGCATCGTACCGCGCGCAAAAAAGGCGGCGCCCCCCAAAGCGAGGGCGACCGAACCGCTCGTTACGAGCACCCATAAAAAGTGCCCCCGCATAAAGGACCCCTCGCAAAACGCCCCGTCCGCCCCGCCGAAGCGCAGAAGCAAGCCTTCCGGAATGCCCAGCGAGGCAAGCGAGATAAAACTATAATACACCGCATAGAGCTGCCATGCGGCGTATTCGGCAGGGGAGATATAACGTGGCACGAAAAAGGTGAAAAAGCAGGAAGCGACGAAGGCGAAAAGCTGCACGCCCATCGCCGTTACCGTATCGAGGGCAAGCTTCCTTTGGCTGACCGAGGACATTACAGGTTATACATTTTTCGGTTGAGGTACAGTAGCGTGCGTTCGGGCAGTAGCCGTTGCAAAAAGTAGAAGAACTTATTCTTCCAGCCGCAGACGTAGATGACGGGCGGCTTTTTGCGTTCCAGCACGGAACAGATCTCTTCCGCAACGACGGCAGGCAGCATTCCGCCCTGCTCCATGTTGGCGAGTGCGGCGGTGGCTCTCTTAACGGAAGCGGCGTACTCGCCGCATTCGCCGTCCGAATAGACGCGGCGCTTGAAGGTGAATTCCGTAGCCGTGCCGCCGGGCAGAACGGAAGTGATAAAGATGCGGTACGGTTCCAGCTCCACGGAAAGTTCCTTGGCGAGCATATCCAGCGCGGATTTGGAAGCGGAGTAGGCGGCGTCCATGCAGACGGGCAAAGACCCGCCGAGGGAACTGACCAGAACGATTTTGCCGCCCGACTGGCGCATGGCGGGCAGAACCGCCTGAATGCACCGCACCGCCCCGAACCAGTTCACTTCAAACAGGTAGCGTATGTCCGATTCTTCCGTATAGGCAAAGGGTGCGGCAAGGGAAAACCCTGCGCAGTAAACGAGCACGTCCACCGCTCTCCCCTTGCGGGCGTTCTCTATGGCGGAGCGGAGGGACTCGGCTTCGGAAACGTCCGCTTCCACGCTGCGCACTTTGGGATGGTCGCAGGGCGTGCGGGAAAGATTCACTACTTCGTACCCCGTGTTAGCAAGCCGCACGGCGGTGTGGTAGCCGATTCCGGACGAGCCGCCCACGACGAGCGCAAGCTTGCCGTTGCTGACGAGATTTTCTTCCTGCGTAGGTTGCTGTGTATTTTCGGAGTCTTCTTTTTTCATATAT